>JBIIQY010000089.1:0-8422 GCA_044341805.1 Candidatus Planktophila sp. | reverse complement strand
ATGCAGCAGATAATCTTCGTATGTCACATACTTTTCAACAATGAAGTATCCGCCCTCAACTTCTGAGTTTTTGTGCACTTCATATTCAAGGCAACCCTGCTCTTGCTGCGTACTTGCTGCCAGTTTTCTCAAATTCTCCTGGAAGAAATCAATTGATTCTGGGGCAACTGCAAAAGATGCAATAACTGAAAAGTTCATTGGTTTTTCCAATCGATAATGTTTATTGGTTGCATGCCTTGCGCAATTCTTTTAAATTGTTCAGCCAAAAATGCTCGTGCTTGTGGTTCGAAAGCTGTTGAGTCGCCACCCACGTGAGGAATCACTGTGCAGTTTTCGTAACTCCACAATGGGTGTCCGTTTGTGAGGGGCTCTGGATCTGTCACATCTAAGGCGGCAAAAAGCCTTTTGCTTGCTAGTTCTGCACACAATGCATCGGTGTTAACTACCGGTCCCCGAGCGACATTGACGAGCAAGGCACCATCTTTCATAGCCTTTAGAAAGGCAGCATCGACCAGATTCTGCGTGCTAGCAGTTAAGGGCACCAATAGAACGACACAATCAAACTTTCCTACAGTGGCTTGGACTGTCGAGATCGCTTCGACCCCATCTCTGGCACTTTGTCCAAACATGGTGACCTTGCATTCAAAAGGGGCAAGCATGCTCTTTAACCGCTGGGCAACAGATCCGGCCCCGATGATTGCAATTTCTTTACCGTAGGTGGATCCAGTTGTTTTGTGATTCCACGATCCTTGACTTTGACTTTGAGCAAACTCGCGGTGATCTTTGTAGTGAGCCAGAATTAAAGAGACAGCTAACTCTGAGGTTGAGAAGTCATGCACGCCTCGAGCATTGCACAATGTTAGTTCGTCTCGCATAAATGGAATTACATCTTCATACCCAGCTGTCAATAACTGAACAGTTTTTAGGTTTGTTAAATCTGAAATTGGATCCAGAGACTTCTTGCCACCCATATATGTTGGTATATAGATTGTTATTTCAGCGAAATCAGAGTTACTTAAGGTGTCAACTGGCGCACTAATCAATTTCCAGCCCTGCGGCACAAAAATGTCGCTCCATTGACACCAAACAACTTGGTTCACAAAATGTTCTACTTTTTGCCGGAAGATGGAATTGAAGCAATTAGTTTCTGTGTGTAAGCATTTGAAGGATTTTCAAATATCTTTGTAGAGGAACCTGACTCAACAAACTCACCGTTTTGCATCACATAAACATCATCAGTCAGGTATCGAATAACTCCAAGGTCATGAGACACAAGGACAATTGATAAACCATCGTGGATCAGCTCACTAAAGAGTTCCAAAAGTTGTGACTGTGCACTTTGATCAATTGCTGATGTTGGTTCATCGGCAATTAGAATCTTTGGCTGAACCGACAGGGCTCTCGCCACTGAGGCACGTTGGCGTTGGCCACCGGAAAGTGAAGATGGGTACTTAAAGGCATCAATTTCGCTGATTCCCATTCGCTTGAGCAAATCAAGTGCAATCTGTTGCGCCTCAGCCTTATTTGGATTTTGATGCACGCGCACTGCCTCTGCAACTGCATTGATGATGCGCATACGTGGATTCAAACTTCCATAAGGATCTTGGAAGACCATTTGTACGGCCTTGCGTAATTCGCCCTTATAGATGTGTTTACCATCTTGGATTGGTGAACCCATGTAAGTGACATACCCACCTGTTGGTTCTTGCAAACCTGATAAGACGCGTGCAAATGTGGATTTACCACTTCCTGATTCGCCCACAATGCCTACAACCTTGCCCTGTGGAAGTACAAAATTAACATTTTTTACTGCTTGGACTTCAAATCCAAAAGTTTTGAAGGTGACGCTTACATCAAATGCTTCTAATAAATTCACTTACTTCCCCCAAATTTCAGCATGACGTATGCATTGAGTAACTTGATTGGCTCCGAGTGAAATCATTGGGAGTTCAACATCTGTCGAGCACTCTGGTTGTGCATAGTCACAGCGGCCTGCAAAACGGCATCCAACTGGCCAATCACCAACTGTTGGAGGCTGCCCCTTAATTGTTACAAGCTTTCCACGTGGTTCAACTAAATCGATTCTAGATCTGTACAACGCCTCGGTATATGGATGTCGTGTCGCCTTAATCTTTGCAGAAGGAATTTTTTCTACGGTTGCTCCTGCATGCATGATCACAATGTCATCACAGACCTCATTGATCAGCGGAAGATCGTGTGAAACAAGAATAATTGAAGTATTGAGATCCTTACGTATCTGCTTTAGTAACTGCATGATTTCGGCTTGAACTGTCACATCAAGACCAGTCGTTGGTTCATCAGCCACAATCAACTTAGGATCACGCGCAATTGCACAAGCAATCATGACGCGCTGCTTCATACCGCCTGAAAGTTGGTATGGATACTGCTTGAGAACTACCTCTGGTCGGCGTATTTGAACGATCTCAAGTAGTTCAATTGCGCGCTTACGAACAACATTCTTGTCCATCTTTTCGCCCAGCTGAATCGCTTCAGCCATTTGCGCACCAATAGTTAAAACAGGGTTAGGACCAGCCAAAGCAGATTGTGGGATGTAACCAATCTCTTTACCTCTAATGTCTCGCCATTCCTTCGGAGAAGCATTAACCAGATCCTTACCGTTAAAAGTCAAGGAACCGGAATGGATATATGCGCCTCTACGGTGGAGTGTTCCGACCAATGACCGACACAACATCGTTTTTCCTGAACCAGATTCACCAATGAGTCCAATTAATTGACCTGGCTGCACATCAAAAGAAGCGCTATTAACGATCGTCAATCTACGAGTGCGAGTTACTTTAACGTCAATACGTAAAGAGTCGAATTGAATTAGCGGATTACTCATGATTCTCCTCGATCTCTGCGAGAAAGTCCCTCGACAATGAATGAGAGTGAAATTGCAGACCAACACAATGCAAGCCCTGGGAACACTGTGAGCCACCAAGCTTGACCGATAAATGTTCGACCATCAGCAATCATCGCTCCCCATTCAGCCGTAGGTGGGCGAGCAGCAAAACCTAGGAAGGAAAGGCCCGACACAATGATGATTACAATAATAAAATCACTAAGGGCGTAGGCAAAGCTCTCTGACGTTACGTTAGGAGCAACATGTTTTCTTATCATTCGGCGCTTGGAATATCCCATCAATATGGCCGCTTCAATATAGTTTTGTTGTAGAACGACTACCGCTTTAGTTCTTGCAATACGGGCGTATCTAGCCCAGCTCATGAGCGCCAAAATAATCACCACGTTAAACAATCCAGGACCAAGGAAGGTGACCATGGCAATGGCAATAATTAACAGTGGAAATGAGTTGATGCCATCGATAAGAGAGGCAACGACGCTAACCGCCCGCTTGTTCTTCGAAATACCCATGAGAATTCCGACTGTGGTACCAATAACAAGCGGAATTGTTACACCTAGAAATGCAATTCCAATGTCTGCTGGCACCGCTGCGAAGACTCGAGACATCACATCTCTGCCGAGCTGATCTAATCCCATCGGATGTGCAAGTGATGGACCTTCGAGTGATTCACCAACAAATTCATCAGGACTATGTGGGCCAAATAGTGGATACAAAATGCCGGCTAGGGTAATCATGGCAAACATGACACACCCTGCGATAATTCCGAAGCCACCAGGGCGCGCAATCCACTCCTTGATTCTCTCTTTACGAGAAGAGTTCAGTTGAAATGCTTGATTGCTGCTCATAGCTTCACTCTCCGGTCTAGTGCGTACGCTAAAAGATCACCAATAAAACTTATGAAAACAGTTATGACACCAAAGAACAAAAGAATTCCTTGAACCACCGGAAAGTCATTTGCCAATACAGCTCCTACTAATTCGCGTCCTATGCCTGGCAAAGAGAAAATAGTCTCCAAAATTACTGTTCCACCCAGCATGGTTCCCATCATGTATGAAAGAAGCACGACGGTAGGAGCTAGTGATGGCTTGAGGATGTAGAACCAGAAAAATCGTGGACGACTTACTCCTCGGATAATTCCAGTTTCAACAAACTCTTCAGACTTAGTGTCAACAACCGATGTATGTAGAACTCTCGAAACAATTGATACCAGGATCAATGTATTAATTGCTACCGGTAGCCATAAATACTTGAGATTTTCTGGAAATTCACCCACATAACCAAATACCGGGGCCCAATTGAATTTAACGCTGAACAAAAGAATGCCGAGCATCGCAATAAAGAAGTTTGGAGTTGCGATGATTATTGATGTAATTCCTCTAAATGCGTATACGGATGAAGCTTTATTTGACCAACCAATAATTGTTCCAATAGGGATTGAAATGATGAATGCAAAAAATACCGAGAGAACAATGTAGGTCAATGTAACGGGGAAGGAGCGCTTTATAATCTCAATTACTTCTAAATCATTAGCAAGTGATACGCCCAGATCTCCTTGCAATACCCCCGTGAAGTAATTGATAAAGGCCGTAAATGCGTTTTCGTTCAACCCGAGATCTTCACGCAACTTATCTATAGCTGCTGGATCCGCACCGGCTCCTAAACGCGCCTCAGCAGGATCACCTGGAGAAAGTCTGATCAATGAATAGGAGATCACCATGACCCAAAAGGAAATTGATATGGTTCGAATTAAGCGCCCACCTAGTTTGCGCAAAAATACATTTCTATTCACGGGTTAAGTATCTACCTTCCCTCATCACAAGTGGCATAACAGAACAAAATCGATTGCCTGGGTGTCTCCCTTAAGAGACACCCAGGCTCTCGACATTTTTGCCAAGTACCCTCGAATAACTTGGCTTATCGCTAACCGCCGACTAGTTGATTATTAGTCGGTAGGAAGCCCTGGGTTAGTCGCAATCACGAATTGCAACTGACCTGGCAATAGAGCTTCGGCGATGTTGTCACCGATGTTGCTACCAGCGAGATAGAAGCGGTTTCCGATTGGAATAAATGCTGAAAGATCAAAAGCGATCTTTTCTACAGCCGCTAGCTTCTCACTGATAACTGCTTTGCTCTCACTTGCTGAAGCTTCATTCAGCAATTTAGTTGTCTCAGTAAGTAATGAATCTGGAATGTTTGCATTCACAGCCCATACTCCACCTGGCTTGAACCAGTTAGATAGCTGAAGTACTGGGGTTGCAGCATTGTTACCGAACCACATCATTTCCCAGTCACGCTTGTTGATCACAGGTGTGATTGCAGAATCTGGTGTAACCATGTCAATAGTTACATCAATTCCAACAAGCTTCAAGCTGTCCTTAACAACCTGAGCTGCGTCCTGCCAGAAGATACGGTTTGGTACATGCATCTTGACCTTGAATCCATTCGCATATCCAGCCTCTTTAAGCAACTTACGTGCTGCTTGAAGATCACGCGCACCATTCTTTGGTAGGGAGCAGAGAGCATATTCATTGTTGTAATTGAATTGCTGACCACAATTTGGCTTACCAAGGTTTGCAAATGCCTTACGCATGATGTCTGCGCGGTTAACGGCCAAAGAGATGGCTTGGCGTACACGCTTGTCCTTAAGTGCTGCATTTGGCTGACCAACACCTAAGTTAAAGGCCAACATGAAGGTACCTGAATCTTGTTCACCCTTTACGCGGTACTTGGTCTTGTCCCACTTGACGTTTTTAGCTCCTAGTGGAAGCTCCATTACGTAATCAATAGTTCCAGCTTGGAACGCTGCTTGACGTGTATTTCCGTCAGGAATGGTTACAACTCGAAGTTCCTTTACAAGAGACTTAGCCCAGTAATTTGGATTTGCTTCAAGTACAAAGGTATCTGTTCCAGAAACAAAGGTCTTAACCTTCATTGGTCCACCAGATACAGGATTCTTGAAGTAATCCGCAGCTTTGGCTTCTGTATCAGTTTTGCCAACTGGGTGAAGACCCAAGAACTGTTGTGCTAGCGCAAAATTGAAATCTGGGTATGGACGCTTCAAAGTCCAGACCAAAGTTTTCGCATCTTTTGCAATAACGCTTTGTACTGGCTCAATATATGAAGATGAGATCTTTAGATCTACCCAACGCTTGTATCCATTCACTGCATCGGCTGCAGTAATTACTGTGCCATCTGAATACTTAGCATCACGCAAGGTGTGTGTGACGGTCTTGCCATCCGCGCTTGTTTCAGATTTGGCAACAAGGTCACGACGTGGCACTCCGTTTGCATCAAAGCGATACAACTTGCCTTGGATGATGTAACCCATCTGAGAGTCTGTGTACCCACCGGTGGATGGCTTGTTGGGATCTAATGAAGTAACTCTGTGTAGCGCGCCGTAAATAACAAGATCGCACACAGCATTCTTTGTTGTTGACTTGACGGTGCAATTTGCGCCGGTGGCCGCTGGTGCTGCCTGCACACCAACCACTGCACCCATTGCTAAACCGATTGAAGCTATGGCAGCGACAATGCGGCCACTTGACTTAACTCTCATCGTGTTCTCCTTTGTGAACGGTTAACGATTGACAAGACTATAGTGTGCCAAGACACACAATTGGTAGTGTCATGGCAAGGATTTATTAGAAGTTATCTGACCGTTACACGGGGTGACGGGCTGGGCAGAATGAGCAGTTCTACCCAAAAATGATGAGGGGTTACGCACAATGATTGAGGGTCTATTTGTCCCGCAGTTCACCGTCTTTAACAAGGACCAAAAGGTGGATTATGTGGCTACCAAGGAGCATGGGGCATGGCTTCTGAGCAAGGGGGTCAGCGGATTAGTGCCCTTTGGAACCTTTGGCGAGGGAAGCTCACTGTCACTATCTGAAAAAAAGAGGGTGACTACGGACCTTCTTAATATCACAAATGGAAAATTGCTGATTCCCACCATCATTTCTAATTCGCTGGCTGAGATTCAGGAATATCTAGAGTTTGCTGAGGATCTTCCGATCGCTGGCGTCATGGTTTCTGCGCCAAGTTATTTCAGGCCAGTAACTGATGAGAATCTTATTGAATTTTTTCGACTGATTGCTCGTAAAACCACCCACCCAATAATTGCATACAACATCCCAGCAACGGTTGTGACTATTTCAAGTTCGGTCGCATCACAGATTCCAGTATGGGGCGTTAAGGATTCATCAGGCATCATTAGTTCTGCTGAGGATTTCATTAACAAAAAAGTTAAAGTCTTAGTTGGCTCAGATAGCTTGTTGATCCAAGCATTGCAAAAAGGTGCTTCGGGT
The DNA here is from genome assembly GCA_044341805.1 of Candidatus Planktophila sp. Classification (GTDB taxonomy): domain Bacteria; phylum Actinomycetota; class Actinomycetes; order Nanopelagicales; family Nanopelagicaceae; genus Planktophila. The sequence continues at coordinate 1,234 of JBIIQY010000089.1, read as the reverse complement.
GGAATTTGTGGATTAGGAAATTTATTTCCTGCTCAAATGGCAGAGGTATACAGAAACTACCGTGGGGGCCGAGTACAGGAAGCTGAGGAAACACTTAAGTTTGTTATCGATACAGTTAATTCATTCCTGAAGCCAGAATTTGTTTTTGGTGACATCATTTCTGCAGTTAAAGAGGCCGGAAAGATACTTAACAACTCCAACCTAGGAAATATGCGACTCCCGGTTGGTGATGTTTCCCTCGCTCCTGAAGCCATTACAAAACTTAAGGAAATTAAAGGTTAGCAACTAAATGCATCATTACGAAATAGGTGTAATTGGATTAGGCGCAATTGGTGAACCTGTTGCGCGTAATTTGAGCTCTAAGTTTCAAATTCAAGTATGGAATCGAAATCCCGAGAAACATTGCAATCTTGATTCTAAATCCGTTTCTATCGCTGAAAGCCTTGGTTCATTTGATGCGGCAATAATTCTTACCGTGTTGCCTAATTGCGATGAGGTGCTGGAGGTATTAAACACTGGGCTGCTGGAGACATTAGAAAAAGATGACCTGCTTGTTGTGATGGGAACCGTGTCACCCGAGAGCATGAGCACAATCAATGATCTTGTGGGGACGAAAGGTGCTCGCGCCGTTGATGCCCCTGTCAGTGGTGGTGATGTGGGAGCACAAGAGGCTCGCCTTTCAATAATGGTGGGAGGAAGTAGTCACGATTACACGCGATTACTTCCGTTCTTTAAAGTCATTGGCAGTTCAATTAAGCATGTAGGTGCACTTGGATCCGCCCAAGGTTTGAAAGCATGTAATCAAATCCTTGTTGGAGGAAACTTAGTTGCAATCGCCGAAGCATTATCCTTGTCTAGAAAATTTAAGATTTCAGATCAAGATTTCTTTGATGTGATTTCAAATGGTTTGGCTGGCTCAAGTGCCTTAAGCACCAAGTGGCCCAAATTGTCTTCAGGGAACTTTAGTGATGGCGGTAAGTCCTCTTTCCAATTAAAAGACTTACTTATTGCGCTGCAGGCGGCCAATGGTGCTGGATTGAATTTACCCATGACCCAACTCTTAGCTGATTTATATCAAGAGCACATAGAAAACGGTAACTCTGATTTAGACCATAGCTCGATTATCAAGATTTACGAGTCTGACATTGAATAGTTGGTTCAAGAGGTACCAGCAAAGAATCATCAATATCATTGCGCCAAAGCATGAAGTACCAATTACGCGCTGGACTGCCGA
>JBIIQY010000006.1:0-28964 GCA_044341805.1 Candidatus Planktophila sp. | reverse complement strand
GAATAACCGCTTCGTATGAACGACCAATATCTAGCGGATCGATCGGCAAATAAGGAATTGCCCAAGTGTGATCACGTACTTCTTTGCCAGCAGCTTTAGCATCATTAGCTAAGTGATCAAAACCTTTCTTGATTGCATCTTGGTGCGAGCCAGAGAAAGCGGTGAAAACAAGATCTCCACCGTATGGGTGACGTTCTGGCACACGCAATTGATTGGCGTATTCAACGGTACGACGAACTTCATCAATATTGGAGAAATCAATGTGCGGGTCGATGCCATGTGTAACCAAGTTAAGGCCAAGAGTTACTAAACAAACATTTCCGGTGCGTTCGCCATTTCCAAAGAGCGTACCTTCGATGCGATCTGCACCTGCTAAATAACCAAGTTCTGCCGCTGCAACACCTGTGCCACGGTCATTATGAGGGTGAAGCGAAACAATCACATTTTCGCGATTGTTTAAGTTGCGACACATCCATTCGATTGAGTCTGCATAAACATTTGGCATCGCTAATTCAACAGTTGCCGGAAGGTTCATGATTGTCTTCCACTGCGGAGTCGGCTTCCACACATCATTAACTGCGTTACAGACCTCTACGGCAAACTCAAGTTCGGTACCCGTGTATGACTCGGGTGAGTACTCAAATGAAACCTTGGTCTCGGGCACAGTTGCCATCAGGTCTAAACAGATCTTGGCAGCATCTGTAGCAATCTTTTTGATGCCATCTTTATCTAAACCAAAAACAACTCGACGCTGCAAAGTTGATGTCGAATTGTAAAGGTGAACAATCGCCTGCTTGGAACCCTTGATAGCTTCAAAGGTGCGGACGATCAATGCTTCTCGAGCCTGAGTTAAAACCTGAATGACAACATCATCAGGGATCAAATTCTCTTCAATAATCTTGCGGACAAAATCAAAATCTGTCTGGCTAGCACTTGGGAATCCAACTTCAATTTCCTTGTAGCCCATTTCAACTAGAAGCTTGAACATCGCTAGCTTGCGCGGTGTATCCATCGGATCAATGAGCGCTTGATTTCCATCGCGAAGATCTACCGAACACCACTTAGGAGCTTTAGTAATTTTCTTGTTAGGCCAGGTTCGGTCTGCAAGATCTACCGGATGAAATGGCGCATAACGATGCACAGGCATCTTGGATGGGACTTGTTGCGGAAAGTTCATGTAATGCTCCTTATTAATGTGCGGGTTTTGTCATGGGTGAACCGGTACGACAAACCCCGCGGCGAGGGGACCGGTTATTTGGCCCCGCCACGGCAGCGAAGGAGGAGGCTGCGGTTGATCATGGCTTAAGGGTAACGCGTGAGTTAAAGGACTGGCAAGTAACGATCAAGTTCGAATGCGCTCACTTGTCGGCTGTAATCAAGCCACTCTGCCCGCTTATTGCGCAATACATACTCGAATACATGCTCGCCTAAGGTTTCACGCACTAACTCACTTTTTTCCATTTCAATGATGGCTTCATTGAGGTTTGATGGAAGAGCTACAGGATCACTTGAATCGCTCAGTACATATTTTCCTTCGACACCCTTGAGCCCTGCAGCAAGCATTACTGCATATGCAAGATATGGATTGCAGGCAGTATCTGGAGAACGGAATTCGATGCGAGTTGAATTCTCTTTGCCTGGCTTATACATAGGCAATCGAACAAGTGCGCCACGATTACTTGGACCCCAATTAGCTAACGCCGGTGCTTCTCCCCCACCATGTAAACGCTTGTAAGAATTTACCCATTGATTTGTAATCGCTGTAATTTCAGGTGCGTGCTTGATTAATCCTGCAACAAAACTGCGTCCTACTGCCGAAAGGCTGAACTCTGCTTTGGCATCGTAGAAAGCATTTTCTTCACCTTTAAACAATGAAACGTGGGTATGCATTCCGCTACCTGGTTGATCCGTAAATGGTTTTGGCATAAAGGATGCATGGAAGCCTTGATCCATTGCAACTTCTTTGATCACATGACGAAAAGTCATGATGTTATCGGCAGTTGTTAAGGCATCGGCATCGCGTAAATCGATCTCTTGCTGCCCCGGTCCACCTTCGTGATGTGAAAATTCAACACTGATGCCCATTGCTTCGAGCAAAGTGATTGCTTGACGACGGAAGTCATGACCAACGACTGCAGGTGTGTGATCGAAGTAGCCACCTTGGTCAACAGGAACAGGTGCAACACCAGTTTCTGGAGGATTTTTAAATAAGAAAAATTCAATTTCAGGGTGGGTGTAACAGGTGTAACCCATCTTGGCGGCTTTTTCTAAAGTACGGCGCAAGACATTTCGTGGGTCAGCAGGGGATGCAGAACCATCTGGCATCGCAATGTCACAAAACATTCGTGCAGCACCCGGAGCTTCTGTTCGCCACGGCAGAATTGAAAATGTTGCAGGATCTGGTTTTGCCAACATATCTGATTCAGTAATGCGTGCAAAGCCTTCGATCGCTGAACCATCAAAGCCAATACCTTCGGCAAAAGCATTTTCAAGTTCAGCGGGTGCAATCGCCACAGACTTTAAGAAACCGAGAACATCGGTAAACCACAAACGCACAAAGCGAATATTGCGTTCTTCTAATGTGCGAAGGACGAACTCCTGCTGCTTATTTGTATCTGCTGACATGGGCGCATTCTGACAAATGCAGGTTACGGCTGTGTTAACTGATCCATTAAGCCTTAAATAACGAAGAAATCAGCCTTATCCAGCAGCGTCTTTGGGGCCAAACTAGTTGTAATCACAGCATTGGCGCTGATGCGAGAGCCATCCCCAACAGTGATGTTTCCAAGTACCCGCGCACCTGCGCCGATGATTACATCGTTACCGATAGTGGGATGGCGCTTTCCGTGTTCAATTCCGCGAGCACCTAGGGTTACATCGTGATACATCATCACATCGTCACCAACTATTGCAGTCGCACCAATTACAACGCCCATGCCATGGTCAATAAAAAAGCGTCGACCAATGACTGCTGCAGGGTGAATTTCAATTCCAGTTGTAAAGCGAACTGCGTTTGAATGAATTCGCGCGATTAGCTTAAGTCCACGCTTCCATAGGAAATGCGAAATTCGATGCCCCCAAATCGCATGCACACCTGGGTATGCCAAAGCGACCTCTAAACGATTGCGCGCTGCCGGATCATGGCTTAACGCGTTATCGAGGTCCTCAATGATGCGACTAAAGATTGGCATTAATTAGTCAACCAAATCCTCGTAAAGAACAGTTGATAGGTAACGCTCACCATTTGAAGCACAGATAACAACGATGTTCTTTCCGGCAAACTCTGGACGCTTTGCAACTTCTGTTGCTGCCCACAAAGTTGCACCTGATGAGATACCAGCAAGGAAACCTTCTTCGGCGCCTGCTCTGCGTGCATACTTAATCGCATCGGCTGCAGTTGCATCCAAAATCTCATCGTAAACAGTGCGATCCAAAACGTTAGGAATAAAGTTCGGTCCAATTCCTTGGATTGGGTGTGGTCCTGGCTCTCCACCATTCAAAATAGGAGAAGCAGCTGGTTCAACACCAAATACTTTGATTGCTGGATTCTTTTCTTTTAAGTATTGGCCGGTACCAGTGATTGTTCCACCAGTTCCGATTCCCGAAACAAATGCATCAACTTTGCCATCTAGATCGCGCCAGATTTCTGGGCCAGTTGTTGTGCGGTGAATGAATGGGCCTGCTTCATTTTCAAATTGGCGAACTAGCACCGCACCTGATTCGGCAAGTTTTTCTGCTGCGGCAACTGCGCCTTTCATTCCTTCACCTGCTGGAGTTAAGACCAGTTCTGCACCGTATGCACGAATCAACTTGCGGCGCTCTTTTGAAACAGATTCAGGCATCGTCATGATCGCCTTGTAACCACGGGCTGCGGCAACCATGGCAACTGCAATTCCGGTGTTTCCAGATGTTGCTTCAACAATTGTTCCGCCAGGCTTTAATTCACCACTTGCTTCGGCAGCATCAATCATGGCAACTCCCAGACGATCTTTTACAGATGAGGTTGGGTTATAAAATTCTAACTTCGCGTAAACGTTTCCAGCGGCACCATCTGTGATCTTGTTGATGCGAAGCAATGGTGTGTTTCCATAAATCTCGGTGATGCTGTTGTAAACCTTCATGATTCTCCCTAGTTGATCGTTAAAGTTTTGAGGGTAAAGCTGATTAATTAATTGGGCGGCTGAGGTAAATCAAAAATCAGCAACTGCAAGATGTAGAAAGGCAGAAATCAACAACACGGTTTCGTGTAAACAACCAGTTGATAATCGAACGCATGCCTAAATTCTACGCAAATGCATGAATTATGCGAGTTGCTAATCGTTTGCAACTAGCGCTCATTCCAGCGTGAGGTCATTGGTAAACGACGATCTTTTCCGAAGGCGCGCGTCGAAACCTTGGTGCCAGGTGGATATTGACGACGCTTGTATTCAGCCTTATCGACCAACGAAATTACTTGGCGCACTAGTTCGGCATCAAAGCCCTGGGCAAGCAAAGCTTCATAACCGTGGTCTTCATCAACATAGGCACGCAACACTTGATCCAGTAGTGGATAGTCCGGCAACGAATCAGAATCTTTTTGATCTGGACGTAGTTCAGCACTTGGCTCTTTAGTGATCGAGCGCTCTGGAATTGGCGGCACTTCCCCGCGCTCTAGCGCCAGTGCATTGCGAAATCTAGAAAGTGCCCACACATCGGTTTTGTAAATATCTTTAATCGGAGCAAATCCGCCCACGGCGTCGCCATACAAAGTTGAATACCCAACAGCTAGTTCGCTCTTGTTGCCGGTTGCCAAAACTAGGTGACCTTCTTGATTAGAAATTCCCATCAAGGTTGTTCCGCGAACGCGGGCCTGCAGATTTTCTTCGGCTAGACCCTTTAATACGACGTTGTCCATAAAGGCATCGACCATCGGTGCAATCGGTGTGATTCTAAAGTGAATGCCAGTAGCAGCTGCCATCGCTTGGGCATCTTCTACTGAATGGCCTGATGAATACTTGCTGGGCATCGCAACGCCGTTAACCCGCTTGGCACCCAGTGCATCAATTGCAATCGCAGCAACAAGTGCCGAATCGATTCCACCAGATAAACCAAGGACAACGGATCTAAAACCATTCTTGCCAACGTAATCGCGCAGCCCCATGACAAGTGCCTGCCACATTTCTGCTTCATTGGACAATCGTGTGGCAACTGCTGGTGCTGCAGAATCGGCAATAGAAGTTGGCTCTTCAGAGATAACCACATCCGGTCGTGAACTACCTTCGGCACATTCGATGTCAACGACGATTAACTGATCATCAAACTGTGGTGTGCGAGCAAGTACTGAACCATCTTTGCCGACAACGATGCTGTCACCGTCAAAGACCAGATCATCCTGGCCACCTGTCATATTGACGTAGGCAACAGGTGCGCCGATTTCCTTAGCCCGCTGTTGTACTAGCGCCAAGCGCACATCATCTTTATTGCGTTCAAAAGGTGAACCGTTAGGTACAACTAACAGCCCTGGGGTGCGTGCTGCGATTGAATCGAGAGAGTGCCAAATATCTTCACAGATCGCAACTGCAACATCGACCCCATGGATTCGCACGACCAAGCTTTGATCGCCGGCCACAAAGTTTCGGAACTCATCAAAGACACCGTAATTAGGTAGGTGGCGTTTTACATAAGTCGCGACGATTTTTCCATTCTGAATAATGGCAACTGCATTTTTTGGGCCTTGGTCTAAGTACCCAACAACGGCCACGATGTCACCGGTGATGCTGGCTGCAATTTCCTGCACTGCACGGATGCTCGCGGCTTGAAAAGAAGGACGAAGAGCTAGATCTTCAACTGGATATCCGGTCACAATCATTTCGGGAAAAACAATCAGATTGGCACCTTGATCCTGCGCACCCTTAACAGCCTCCGCGATCAGCCCAGCATTGCCCGCAAGGTCACCAACCGTTGGGTTGATTTGGGCTAGCGCCACGCGCAACTTCATTTTTCAAGTGTAACGGGGGTACCCTTTCTTCTGTACCCGGGGACCATCTGTATGGCTTCGAGGAGAGGAAACCATGGAATCTCTATATGGCGGTGCTGTGCACCGACGCGTGACAATTGTCGATCTAGCCGCAGCAAAAAAGCGTGGCGAAAAATGGGCAATGTTGACCGCTTACGAATCAATGACGGCCGAAATTTTTGATGAGGCCGGAATCCCGGTTCTGCTAGTCGGTGACAGCGCCGGCAATAACTTTTTGGGCGAAGAGAACACGATCCCAGTAACCGTTGATGAACTAATCCCGCTAGCCCGCGCAGTTGTTCGCGGATCTCAGCGAGCTTTGGTTGTGGCGGATCTTCCTTTTGGCTCATATGAAGCATCACCAGAATTAGCTTTGGCCACTTCAATTCGTTTTTTCAAAGAAGCTGGCGTGATGGCGGTAAAGCTAGAAGGCGCACATCTTGAAACTGTGAAGAAGTTAGTTGCAAGCGGCATTCCGGTGATGGGCCACTTGGGTCTGACTCCGCAATCGATGCATCAATTAGGTGGGTACCGCGTTCAGGGTCGCACCGATGGCGATGCAATCCTTGAAGCCGCACTTGCTCTTGAAGCCGCGGGTGCTTTTGCAATAGTTCTGGAATTAGTTCCGGCAGAACTTGCCGCAAAAATTACTGCAGCTCTTTCAATTCCAACAGTCGGAATTGGCGCAGGAGTAAATTGCGATGCACAAGTTTTAGTCTGGACCGATTTGATGGGTCTCACCAAGAAAGCCCCAAAGCTGGCCAAGGCCTATCGCAACCTTCGGGCAGAAATGTTGGCTGCTACTGCCGAATTTGCCGATGATGTTCGTGCAGGCAACTTCCCTACCGAGGCGCAGACCTTCAACTAAACCAAAGCCTCTACTAGGGTTGACAGGTGGCCAAATTTGTAATTGATCTAGCCCCTTTAAAAAAGTCTAAGGACTTTTCCTTGCTGTGGGCTGCCGGTCTGATCTCGTACTTCGGTTCGATGATCACCTACGTTGCAGTGCCCTTTCAGATCAAAGAGCTCACCGATTCATATGTTGCAGTTGCGGTCAGTGGAGTTATTCAGATTGTGCCCTTGGTGATCTTTGGCCTCTATGGCGGAGTTTTGGCCGATGCACTCGATCGTAAGAAGTTGATCTGGGTTACCGAACTGCTGTCCCTACTGTTCACCGCAATTCTGCTGATTAATTCCATGATGGATTCGCCTAGCCTGCTGCTGATTTACATCGTTTCGGGATTGTTCGCCGCTGTAAGTGGCTTACGACAACCAGCGATGCAGGCCGCTTTACCGCGGCTGGTCGACCACGAGGATATGACGGCAGCTGCTGCATTGATGAGTCTTCGTTGGCAGGTGGGTGTAATCGTTGGACCTGCTATTGGTGGAATATTAATTTCTTCCTATTCAGTTGCAGTGGGTTATGCCGCAGATATTGCCACCTTCATTATTTCAATCGCGCTGATTGCCTTCATGAAAAACATCCCGCCCTCGAACGAGGCTGAAGCCCCATCCCTGTCAGCATTAATTGAAGGGGTCAAATATGCATTTAGTAGAAAAGATTTGTTGGGAACGTATCTGATTGATTTAGCTGCCATGTTTTTCGCAATGCCAACTGCGTTGTTTCCATTTTGGGCGGATCAATTAGGCGCCCCCTGGGCCTTGGGTCTGCTCTATGCCGCCGGAACTGTTGGTTCGATTGCAATTGTTCTGACAAGTGGTTGGGCCAAAAATGTTCACTTCTATGGCAGGGCGATCATGTGGGCGGCAATTGGATGGGGTGTAGCAATTGCATTGTCAGGCATGACGAATTACCTCTGGGTGGTGCTGCTCTTTCTCTGTTTAGCCGGGGCATCGGACATGGTCAGCGCCCTCTTTAGGTCTGCAATGTGGAACCAAACAATCCCAGACACTCTTCGGGGACGGCTTGCTGGAATCGAGTTGTTGTCATATTCGTTGGGGCCACTAGCAGGCCAGATGCGTGCAGCTGGAATGGCTGCGGCTACTACATTAAGTATTTCGGTAACAAGTGGCGGAATTATTTGTGTGATTGCGGTCGTATTACTGGCCAGTTTTTTGCCAGATTTCAGAAAATTCGACATCCGAACCGACAAATATGCCCTCGAAAATCAGAAAATGGCAGAAAAATTACGCCTAAACCCTCAATCAGAGGACGAGATTTCCTAACTTGACACAATTTTGAGGGATTTTTACAAATTTTCACGAAGTTTATAAATAGCAAAAATAAAAACTGGTGAAATTTCCGAAGATGCATAAAAAAATAAAAATATAAATTTGCGACACGCGCTAAATTATTTGTCACAAAATGTTGGCATTTTTGCCCAATTGATGTCACGCTTATCCATGAACAGGTTTGGGTGACGGATCCGAACCATTCCGATAGGAGAAGTACGTGGCCGCAGCAAAGAAAGCAGCACCAAAGAAGCGCAAGAAGGCAGCAGCACCAGCTGCACCAAAGAAGCGCCGTAAGAAGGCAGCTGCAGTAGCAGCAGCACCAAAGAAGCGCCGCAAGAAGGCAGCAGCTAAGAAGGCAGCTCCAAAGCGCCGCAAGAAGGCAGCAGCTAAGAAGGCAGCTCCAAAGCGCCGCAAGAAGGCAGCAGCTAAGAAGGCAGCTCCAAAGCGCCGCAAGAAGGCAGCAGCTAAGAAGGCTGCTCCAAAGAAGCGCAAGAAGGCAGCAGCTAAGAAGGCTGCAGCTCCAAAGAAGCGTCGCAAGAAGGCAGCAGCTCCAGCAGCAGCTCCAAAGAAGCGTCGCAAGAAGGCAGCAAAGAAGGCTAAGTAAAGCCCTCAAGCATATTAAAAAAACCCGCCACTCTATGTGGCGGGTTTTTTTATGTAATTTTTATTGGCTAATTTTCTTATTCTTCCTGAACTTCTTTGCGAAGTGATTCTTCAATTCGCTCAAAAATTTCGGCCAAGGTTTGCTGATCATTTTTTGATAAGTGATCCATAAATCGGTATCGAACACTTTCCACATGATCCGGAGCAGCGGCAACAATTGCTTTCCAACCCTTTGGGGTCATCACCGCAAAGTAGCCACGTTTATCACCTGGGCAAGGCTCGCGGCGAACCCAGCCCTCTTTTTCCATGACCTTCATTCGGTGTGATAACCGCGACCTTGATAGCAAAGCCTTTTCTGCCAGTTCACTCATTCTCATACTGCGATCTGGTGCATCGCTGAGCTGAACCAAAATTTCATAATCTGGCATTGATAAATCATGGGCATCTAGATCAGAATCCAGCGCTTCTAGCAACCGTCGGCTGGCAAGGATGTAGCGTCGCCAAGCCTTCATTTCGGTGGGGTTAAGCCACCTTGGTGCGGTAGCGTTTTCACGTGCCATGAGTGCAGTCTACGGCAAAAGTTGAAGCTTCAACTACTTTTAATTGAAGGAGAACTACGTGAGTTCAAGTAACGCTGGCTTGTCGGCTGCAGGTTTAGATTTTTCCCATCAGGATCAAACGGTGCGACCACAAGATGATCTCTATCGTCACTTCAATGGCGGCTGGTTAAAGACCGCCGAGATCCCCGCAGACCGGGCAAGTGATGGCGCCTTCATAACGCTTCGGATTCAATCCGAAGCCCGGGTTCGCGAAATCATCGAAAGTGCAACTGGTTCAGATGAAGCGACCAAGATCGCCAATATCTATAAGTCATTTATGGATGCCACAGCAGTTAATGCAAAGGGCGGCTCCCCCATTGCTGGCGAGCTTGCCCAGGTTGATTCAATTTCATCATTGACTGATTTTGTTTCTACCTTTTCTAAATTAGAAGCCCACGGAACCTCTGGAATTTTCGGCACCTTTATCTATGCTGACATGAAGGATGCCTCAACAAACATCTTGTACTTAGTGCAGGGTGGCATCTCGTTGCCAGATGAGGCTTATTACCGCGAAGAAAAATATGCTGATATTCGAACTGCATACCTTGCCCACATAACTGCGATGTTCACTTTGGCTAAGGTTTCAAACCCAGCTGAAAATGCAGCCAGGGTTATGGCCCTTGAAACCAGCATTGCCAGCCACCATTGGGACCAAGTGAAAAATCGCGATGCGACCTTGACCTATAACAAAATGGACCGCGCACAGGTAAAGGCTTTGATGCCAGCTTTTGATTGGGACCTCTATTTGGCAGACGGCGAAATTCCAGGCATTGTTTTGGATTCAGTCATCGTGCAGCAGCCATCATTTTTCGAAGGCCTAGGCACTATTTTGGCCAACTTTGATGTTGCTGCCTGGAAGGCCTGGCTGAAGTGGCACATCATCAGCGGAGCCGCCCCTTACTTGTCTGATGAATTCACCAATGAAAACTTTGCTTTCTTTGGAAAGACGCTGTCTGGAACACCTGAACTTCGCGAGCGCTGGAAACGCGCTGTCTCGATGATCGAAGGTTCATTGGGCGAAGCAGTTGGAAAGGTCTACGTTCAAAAGTACTTTCCGGCCGAAGCTAAAGCCCGCATGGAAAAGCTAGTCGCAAACCTGATCGAGGCCTATCGAATCAGTATCAATGAACTGGAATGGATGAGTCCTGACACCAAGGTCAAAGCTTTGGAAAAACTGGGCAAGTTCCGCCCCAAGATCGGCTATCCAGATAAGTGGCGCGACTACAGCGCATTGCAAACAACACCCGATGACCTGTACGGAAATGTGGGTCGCGTGGTTAAGTTCCAAAGAGATCACGAGCTCTCAAAGATTGGTAAACCCGTTGACCGCGATGAATGGTTTATGGCGCCTCAAACCGTTAATGCTTATTACAACCCAGTGATGAATGAGATTGTTTTTCCGGCCGCGATTTTGCAGCCACCGTTTTTTGGTTTGGACCATGATGACGCTGTTAACTACGGGGCTATTGGCGCGGTAATTGGCCATGAAATCGGCCATGGCTTTGATGATCAGGGCTCTAAATACGATGGCGATGGCGCACTGAACAATTGGTGGACCGATGCTGATCGCGCAGCTTTTGAAGAACGCACCAAAGCACTGATCGCCCAGTACGACGCTTTGGTTCCGGAAGAAGCCCCAGATGTAAATGTCAACGGTGCTTTAACTATTGGTGAAAACATCGGTGACCTTGGTGGTTTAGCTATCGCTTTCAAGGCGTACCAAATTTCATTGGGCGGTAAGCCGTCACCTGTCATCGACGGCATGAGCGGTGAAAAGCGCTTGATGCTGTCGTGGGCCCAGGTATGGCGCGCCAAGGTTCGTCCCGAAGAAATGCGCCGCCGAATTGCAACTGATCCACATTCACCTGCCGAATTTCGCTGCAATCAAATTCTTAAGAACTTCACACCGTTCTATCAAGAATTTGGTGTCACCGAAAAAGATGCGCTGTGGCTAGAGGAACAAGCTCGAGTTCAGATTTGGTAATGCATTGAGTTTTTCATTTGATATCAAGCATGCTGAAAGTGGCTCACTTGCACGCGTTGGAACCATCAATACGCCGCATGGACCGATTCAGACCCCTGCATTTATCCCGGTAGGCACAAAGGCCACAGTTAAATCTGTGCTGCCAGAAGCCATGAAGGAATTAGGTTCACAAGCTTTGCTATCAAATGCGTATCACTTGTATTTGCAACCCGGCTCTGATGTTTTGGATGAGGCTGGCGGGCTAGCCAAATTCATGAATTGGTCGGGGCCAACCTTTACCGATTCTGGTGGTTTTCAGGTTTTGTCTTTAGGTGTTGGTTTCAAAAAGGTTTTGGCAATGGATGCCCAAACTTTCAGGCGAGATGATGTCATTGCCGGAAATAAAGACCGCTTGGCACATGTCGATGATGAAGGCGTGACCTTTAAATCCCACCTTGATGGATCGATGCATCGCTTTACTCCAGAAGTTTCAATGCAGGTGCAACATCAAATCGGTGCCGACATCATGTTTGCCTTTGATGAGTGCACCACCTTGCACAACACCCGTCCTTATCAAGAGCTAGCGATGGACCGCACCTACGCCTGGGCGATCCGATGCCTTGATGAACATAAGCGCCTTACCGAAGAGCGAGTTGGTAAGCCCTACCAAGCATTGTTCGGAGTAATTCAGGGCGCTCAGTACGAGGATCTGCGCAAAAAAGCGGCCACCGATCTTGGAACTTTGGAATCTAGCGGCCAATCCTTTGATGGTTTCGGAATTGGTGGGGCGTTAGACAAGGGCCAGCTGGGAACAATCGTTTCGTGGGTCAATGAAATCTTGCCCGAAGACAAGCCACGGCATTTATTGGGAATTGGTGCGCCAGAAGATCTATTTGTCGGCGTTGAAAACGGTTGTGACACCTTTGATTGCGTTTTGGCTAGCAGAATTGCACGTACTAGCGCTGTGTACACGATGGAAGGGCGTTTTAACCTGTCTAATAGCCGTTTTAAGCGGGATTTCACGCCCATAGACAGCCAATGCGACTGTTACACCTGTACGCACTACACACGGGCTTATATGCACCATGTATTCCGCGGTAAAGAAATCATTAGCGCGACCTTAGCGACGATTCATAATGAAAGATTTATTGTTCGACTAGTTGATCAGATGCGCCAGGCACTCATCGATGGAAACTTCGCCGACATGAAGGCTGATTTCTTGGGCAGATATACCCACCGAAGTGGGCAGTCCCGGGATTAAGGGTTCTTTACGACCTTAGGCAGGTTCCAGTTGTACTTGATCGACAGTTCGCGGACCAGGACAACGACTAGTCCGGCAATTGCTACCACCGCGGCTTCGTTAAGGTCGATGGCATCCAAGGCCAAATAAACAATCGCACCTGACAGGCATGCAGTTCCAATAGTTTCGCGGTGCAAAAGAACTGGCTCGGTCTGGCACATGATGTCTCGGAACAATCCACCAGACACCGCACCGATTAATCCAAGGACTGCTGCGCCAACAAGTGGTGCATCATTGATGAGCGCGAATTGAACACTTGAAACGGTTGCAACGGCTAACCCCAAAGTATCTAGCGATAAAGCAAATCGACCAACATCTTGGGTCTTGCCCATGGCAATAGTGATTAGAAATGCGGCGATGATCGGTGCAAACAACCACGGATACTGAATCCATGGTGGTTGCTGGCCGATAAACAAGTTGCGCAATGTGCCACCAGAAATTGACGCAATTGCTGCGATGAAAAGAATGCCGCCGTAATCTAAACCTTTACTGGCTGCAACCCGTGCTCCAACCAATGCAAATGCAAAGGTTGAAACCAGGTCAAGACCAAAGACCAAAAGGTCTAGATCCATGCAGGATTACTTCTTGTCAGCTAAACGAGCCTCGCGGCGAATCTTCTGTTCCTTTGGATCTGGCACTGGAACAGCTGAAATAAGACGCTTGGTGTAATCGTTTTTAGGGTTCTTCAAGATCTGGTCGCGATCGCCAACTTCGACGAGCAAACCGTTCTGCATTACTGCAATTCGGTGGGACAAAATGTCAACGACTGCTAAGTCGTGCGAGATAAACAAACATGCAAAGTTTAACTTGCCCTGAAGATCCTGAAGCAGTTCAAGGAAACGTGCTTGCACAGAAACATCAAGTGCCGATGTTGGTTCATCTGCAATCAGCAGATCAGGTGTCAGTGCGAGCGCACGTGCAATACCTACGCGCTGGCGTTGTCCACCTGAAAGCTCATGTGGGTAACGGTTGCGGTAGCTACGTGGAAGTTCAACTTGATCCAAAAGATCTTCTACCTTGTGAGCCAAATCTGCGCCCTTGGCCAAACCAGCCAAAAAGATTGGCTCGCCAATTGATTCACCAATTGGAAGACGAGGATTAAGTGAAGATGCTGGATCTTGGAAAACAATTCCGGTGTGACGGCGAATCGAAAACAGCTCTTTTTGAGATGCATGGCTAATGTCCTTGCCAACGATCTCGATCGCACCTTGCTTGATCGGAAGAAGTCCGATTGCTGCACGTCCAACAGTTGTCTTTCCAGAACCTGATTCGCCCACAAGACCCATGATCTCGCCTGGGTAAATCTCGAGGTTGAAATCTTTAACAGCAACAAAAGCTGGCATTCGTCCACGCTTTGGGTACTCGATTGTTACATCTGAAAGCTTGAGTACTGGGGCAGGCTTTGCATTTATGTTGTAAGGCAGCGCACGCACCTTAGTTGAACCAAGTTTTGGCACCGCTGCTAATAATTGCTGGGTGTAAGGATGTTGCGGCTTATTGAAGATCTGATCCGCTGAACCTGATTCAACTGTAAGGCCATCCTTCATTACAAGAATATGATCGGCCATATCTGCAACAACACCCATATCGTGAGTGATAAGAAGAATTGCTGAGTTGAGCTTGTCCTTTAAACCACGCATTAAATCGAGAATTTCAGCCTGAACAGTTACATCCAAGGCGGTTGTTGGTTCATCGGCAACTAGTAGTCCTGGATCGCAAGCAAGAGCTTGAGCGATCATTGCGCGTTGGCGTTGTCCGCCAGAGAGCTGGTGAGGATACTTGTCAAAAGATTGTTCTGGATTTGGAATTTCCACCAAAGTGAAAAGTTCAACCGCTCGTGCTCTAGCTTGGCTAGGACCTAGGTCGAAGTGATTACGCAAGGTTTCAACTACTTGGAAACCAATTGTGTAAACCGGATTGAGCGCAGTCATTGGCTCCTGGAAAATATACGCAACTTCCTTGCCTCTGAATTTACGCAGAGTCGCAGCTTTAGCGTTAAGCATTTCCTGATCTTTAACTTTGACCGAACCAGTCATTCTGGCATTTGATGCCAACAGTGACATCAAGCCAAGAGCTGTCGTTGATTTACCCGAACCGGATTCACCCACGATTGCAAGCACCTTGCCTGGGTGTAGCTCGAAGTTCATGTTAACCGCTGCCGGATACCAAACTCCGTCAACCCAAAAATCGACTGTGAAGTCTTTGACCTCTAGAATTGGATTACTCATGGCGACTACCCCCTTCAAAGATTTGGCTAAAACCGGTGGTAATCCGGAGTTCTTTCGCGCCCGTGGAACTTATTTTTACAGTGGTGCTGGCTATATTTTTTGCGCCGGCATGGCTGCTTCTATCGTTGTAGAAAGCGGTTCGCTTAACTTTAGTCAGAGTGCTTCCATTGCTTTGATGCTTTTCGTGGCTGCTCTGATTCACCGTTTCCTGAATCGTCCGACAATTCTTTTCACTGATCGTGGTTTGGGAGTACGAAACCCATTTTCCACCATCATTGTTGATTGGTCGGATGTTGTTAGCCTGAACACCAAGTACGCGCTCACCGTCGAAACTAAGCACGGAATCTTTAGCTGCTGGAGCGCAATTGGACCCAGCCGCTACCAACACAAAGCTATTCACCGAGGTGACCTTGGTCGAGTTGCTGAAAAGGCTAACTCGATTAGAGCTACCGATTCTCCTCATACCGATTCCGGCGCTGCCTTTTACATCGCTAATGATCGGATGAACAAAAGAAGCGGTGCCGAAAGTACTCGGGTTACTTATGTCATGGATAAACACGTCGTTGCCAGAGTTCTGCACACGCTGTGCCTGTTGGTGATTGTTGTTAACGTAATTCATCACTAGTGTGCCGCTCGATCTAAGACTCTTGCATCACGCTTTTCCTTCTTAGTGATACGTCGCTTTTGACGTGGATCAAATGCATCGCGCAAACCATCGCCAATAAAGTTAATGCTCAGCGCGATAGTTACAATGAAGAATCCTGGGTACCAGAAGAGGAATGGACGTGTTGTAAATGCGTCTTGATACTGATTGATCAACAATCCAAGAGATACATCTGGTGGAACAACGCCAAACCCAAGGTATGAAAGCGCAGTTTCCAAAAGAATCGCACCAGATAGCAGCAAGGTGACCGCAACAATAATCACACCAACTGCGTTAGGCAGGATGTGCTTAAAGATAATGCGGCGAGTTGATGCGCCTGCTACGCGGGCAGCATCCACAAACTCTCTTTCGCGCAAGGTTAAGAATTCACCGCGCACCAATCGAGCCAAACCAGTCCAAGCAAATAAGCCTAGGTAGGTTGCCAAAACGATCGCACCTAGATTTCCGAACTTTGCACCAATAACTGATCCAACGATGACCGCTGGGATGGTAATGATGAAGTCGGTAAAGCGCATCAAAATGTTGTCAACTGTGCCGCGGAAGTATCCGGCAACAGCTCCAACAATTGTTCCAATTGTCGCGGCAAAGAAACCAATAACAAACATCACCTGAATGGAACGTTGTGTTCCCTTCATGACTAGTGCGAAATAGTCACGGCCAATGTCATCTTGTCCAAATGGGTGATCGCCCAGTTTTATTCCATCGCCACCAAGGAACTTAGGAACAACTGACAAGGTAGGACAGCCAATTGTGTCGTTTGGGCAATCTCCGAAACGAAGTTCAGGCAAATCATCGGTTCCCCATTTCCACCAACCGTTAGTTCTGATTGGTCCAAGACGAGAATCAACCGCAGAAAACACAAGTGCGATGATGAAGAATAGGAAGAATAGTGAAACCAGCGCCGCCTTGTGTCTTAGGAATCGGCGAAGAACGATTTGTCCCTGGCTTAAGCCCTCAACCTCTTTGTTAGCAATTGCACCTTCTCCTGATTCAAGAAATGGTGTTTCGCTTTCGTTGCGTTTTCTACCTAGTTTCATTTTCCACTTCCTACTCGGATGCGAGGATCTAGCGCTGAATACAGCAGATCGGCAATCAAGTTAGCTAACACCGCCATGCTGGCTGTAATAAAGAAAACACCCATTAAGAGATTCAAATCTTGCGACTGAATCGCACGGTTAAAGAGTGTTCCCATTCCGTACCAACCAAACACACGTTCGGTGATAATTGCACCACCAACGATTCCGGCGAAATCAACAACCATGATGGTTGTTAAAGGAATCAAAGTGTTTCTGAAAGCGTGGCGCATGATCACAGTACGTTCGGTCAAACCTTTAGCTCTTGCCGTTCTGATGTAATCCTGATTGAGAACTTCTAGCAACGTACCGCGTGAATAACGAATATACCCAGCAAAAGAAATCAGGGTCAGCGCGATAGTTGGTAGGAATAAGTGAACCAAGATGTCTAAGGTGCTTATCCAGAACTCATTTTCAGGCAATAACTCTTTTTCTTGACCTAAGGTTGGAATTGGTCGGAAGTTAACCGCACCATCTTCCATGTATGGCTTCCAGGTCTGCATGAACTTATCAACAATAATCAGGTGCGCTGAAAGCAAAGCCGTTAAAACGGTGGTGCGAATAACCGGACCGCGATCGATTTTGGCGAACAGCAGCGAAACTATGACCGCAGTTATCACGGTAAGTACCGCATAAATCAGTAACTGAGGGATTGATGAGGATGAATTCAGTGAAGACGTTGTGATGAAGTATGACAACAAAGTTAACGGAGCCATCGTCAGCGAAGCGTAGAGAGCTGATTTATTGTTCAGTCCCGTGCTCAAATAAGTAACTCCAAAACCGATTCCGACAGATAGCAAAGCAATCAAAATTGGTCCCAAACCTGGGTCTAAGAACCAGTTTGCACTATCAACAAAAGTCAAAACTGCGAAGGTTCCTACGAATGCGATCGCAAAGACTTTCCAGAAAGTTCTACGTTTCATGCCAAAGAGGGAGCCCCAGAAAAGTGCAACCACAAGCCCTATCGCGATTTTCCAAGTATTCGTCACCGAGGGATCGGCTAAGAAAGTATTAAATTGAATTGCCAAGTACTGCTTGAGCAAAACCGCTACCCAGAAAATTGGGAGCGAGAACAGAAGGAAAGCTACAAAAGTCATCGAATAATCAAAGCGAGAGTACTGGCGCAAAGCAGTGACAACGCCCAATGCGATACCAACAACAATGGCAAAAATTGTTGCAAAAATAACTAGGCGAATCGTGATTGGCATCGCTGCTGCGATCTCGGTTGATACCGGTGTACGAAGTCTGGTTAAACCAAAATCAATACTTCCGGTGAAAATTCCAAAAATTCCGCGCAGCCAAATGAAATAGCGCAGCGGAGGCGGTACATCTAGGCGTAAGAAAGTTTCTAATTCTTCAATCTGAGCCAGCACACCGGGATCGTCGCTAAATCTAAGATCTCCGATTGGATCTCCGGCAATTGCCGATAAGTTGTACAAGATAAAACTGGATCCAAAAAGGATTACCAGCAGTACCCCTATTCGGCGGGCGATGTATGCGATCAACTGAGGCTCCTTGCCTTTCCATGCAGCTTAATTATCCACCCAATTCTAGGGGCATTAGTCAAAAAGTTTGTAACGCATAGAGGTGAGGCCCAGAGATGCTTTTATGCACCCCTGGGCCTAACCTTTCAAACATCAAAAGCTACAAGAGCTTTTGTTTAGTACTTCCACTCCCAGTAGTTCCATGAAGTAGTTGGTGATAGTGCGCTCAACTTGACGTTCTTGAGATCACTGTCATAAGCCATTACTGCAGGGTGCTGGTACAGAGGTAGTGTGTATGCGTTTCCGAAGATGGTGCGCTCGATCTTGATGAATGTTGCACCAAGAACTGTTGATGACATTGGACGTCCGAAAACATCATCCAAAGTAGCATCCAGGCCGCTTCCACCTACAGCACCGCTGTAGTTGTTTGAGCCGTCTGATCTCCAGTTCGCACGGATTGAACCCTGTGCGGTTGAAGTTGCAGCCCATGCAAAGAATGTCGCATCGTACTTAGATTCACGAAGAAGTGGTGACCAGTTAACCTGGACATCATTTACAACGTCGAATCCACACTTAGCAGCATTTGCCTTAAGCAGAAGTGCTTGCGCAGCTCTACGAGGATTGTTTCCTGGTACAAGGAAGTTAACCTTTACTGGGCTCTTCATTGCATTTGGGAAATACTTGCGTACTAATGCTGCTCCACGCTTGTTCAGTGCATCCTGCTCGCCTACGTAGTACGCAGAACCATTAGCTCCAATAACTTTTGGATACAGTGGATCTACGTGTGTAGGAACTGTTACTGAACGTAGCGGTGGGATGTCAGGGTTAACTGGTGAAACCAGCTTGGTGATGATTTCCTCACGTGGCACGCAGAGCAAGAATGCTCGACGTAGGTCAGTTGCCTTTGCACCATTTCCTGAGAACAAACCGTTGTAAGGAGTTCCACCGCTGTAGTAAGGACCAGAGCGAAGATCTACGTGCTCGTAGGCTCCACCTTCTCCACCAACAGTTGTGATTCCCTTAAGCTTCTTTAGCGCAGCAACACCGTCAGCAGTTTGCTGTCCAGCGTAAATAGAGATTTCTCCATTTTCTAGCGCCTGAATTGCTGGGTTACCGTCTGAAACGAACTTCATGACGATATTTTCAATGTCTCCGCTCATCTTTGGACCAGAGTTGTAGCGTGGGTTTGCCTTAAGCGTTACTGACTGACCCTTGATCGCGCTAACAACATTGAAACCACCGTTAGCGACCCAAAGCAAAGGATTTGTGGTTGCTGCGTTTACATCGGTGATGTTAAACCCAGTTGACCAGATCTTACCGATGCCCTTAAGGACATCTGTGTCCTTGCTCTTATACGCTGCATAGAAACGCTCTTTTGCTGATTCATTTGCTGATGCGCTTTGTAGCGTTGTCTTTCCTTCAGCCATCTGTACCCAAGCGTGAACTGGGTATGCAGAGAAGCCACCTAGCCACCAGTCAGGGAACTTTTGCTTGTAGCGAACTGTTACAGACATTTCATCGCTGCTAATAATTGGATCGCCAGCAACAAACTGTGAGTATGTGCTTGAAGAAATTCCGGCAGAGTTAAATGCCATTACATCCTTAGCTGCCCAGTCTCCCAAGCCAGCGGCCTTTGCATATTCGCGGCTATAGATTACGTGTGTTAGAAGTAGATCGATACCAGTGATTGGTGTTCCATCTGACCAAACGCGACCTGGTGCAACTGTGTACTGCACACGGAAATCAGTTGCCTTGTTTGAAGTTACTTTGTAAGAACCAAAAGTTGTGTTCTGTACCCAGTTACGCTTGTTGTCGTAGTAACCAAATCCTGAATTACGTAGGTAACCAATTGTTGAGTTAGTAACAAGGTTGTAACCAACTACAGCTGAATTGAAACCAGACAGTGGATTTGTTTCATATAGAAATACAGTGCCGTTCTTGGCAGCCTTTGCTGGTGACGCTAGTGAAGCCGCCAACACAATCGAAAGGGCACCAATTAGCAAAGATCTCATCTTTACGTTTTTCAAGAAGACCTCCAGTTAATTAGTTGTTACGAGAATGTCTTTAGAATGAAAAGTCGACTGCTTCATCCTTAATGGACCTCCCCGAGGGTGCAGAAAGTCTGCCGTAGCAAGGGCTAAGAGGCAACAAGCAAAGTATTTGCATGAGCGTGGATTTATAACACCTAGATAACCATTGGCTGAGAAAAACTACCGCTTTGCGCACGGCAGGGGTGAGGCTTTCGGCTACTGAGCCGCTTCCACCCGGCCGGCGATGCTCATAAAAAATTTGATAGAACTAATCGCGATTACCGAGGCGATGACCCCGCCAACAAACATAGGAAGACGCAAGCTGAAATGTGCCAGGACTCCCCCAAGTAATGATCCGATCGGCATCATTCCCCACACCAAGGTGCGGCGGGTGCCATGAATCCTTCCGTACAGCTCATTAGGAATAACGCTTTGATAAGTAGCCATAAGCAAGATGTTCCATTGGGCAATTGCAAAGCCGCCCATGGTTGCAAGGGCAACAAAGACATAAATGTTCGGAGCAAAACCTTGTGCCAAGAGAATAACTGAGCTGCCCGTGATTCCTAAAGTCATCATGATGCTGCGACCAAATTTCTTGGATGCCTTTGGGGCGACAATCGCACCAAGCAACGCTCCTAGACCTTGAATTGTAAGGATCACGCCAAAGTACTTCGGGGTAAGTTCTAATTCTTTAATGATGAACAAAACCATTGTTGCCGTGCCCATTGAGTAACAAACACCGATTGTGGCGGTTGTTAACACCAAACGTCGCAAAACTTTGTGGTTGTACAAATATTTGATACCAAACTTTATATCTTCAATGAATCCAGGCTTGTTCTCTTTCGAACTTTCAGTTCGAACATCCTGTAAGTATTGAATCGGGATAGAAAGCGCCAAAAGTGTTGCAACTGCATAACCAATACTGTTAATGAAAAAAGGCAACCAAATTGCAAGTGCATACAGAAACCCACTGAGCGGAGAACCAATAAATCCCTGAATTACTGTTTGTGAAATCTGAAGTCTTGAGTTTCCTTTTTCGTAATGTTCTTCATCCAAAATCTGAGGAATCAAAGATTGGGCGGTCGTATCGGTCGCAACTTCGCACACACCAATAATGAACGCAGAAAAAATCAACCAATAAATGGTCACACGGTCGGTCGCGATTCCAAGAGCCATTACGCCAATAATTGCGCTACGAATTGCATTAGAGCTAGCCAAAATGAATCTGCGATCGACTCGGTCAACCATTACCCCAATCGGCATGGCAAAGAGCAACCAAGGCAACATCACCATGGCACCGATTACTGAGATCAAAACGGTGCTGTCGGTCAAAGTAATTGCCAGCAGCGGGGCTGCGGCAATAAGAACGCCGTCAGCTAAATTGGAAACCAAACTGCTGGCCCACAATCGATTAAATGCCGCGCCCATAACTGCAACCTTAGTCCATCAATTTAGCGGCCTGCGGCAGCCATTTAGATGAGAAGAAGTTTCTTAGCTTTTTCTACCGCTGTGTGACGACCATCTACACCTAATTTTCGATACACATTTCGAAGGTGAGTCTTCATTGTGTTCTGTGAAATATGTAGCTGCTTAGCGATTGCACTAAGCGGAACACCAGTCGTCAAATGCTTGAGAATCTCAAGTTCTCTCGAAGTTAACTTCTCATCTAGTGCACCCGTATCACTATTCATCGCCTGGATTCGCTCGGTCATTTCATGAACCACACTTTCTCTAAAGACGGTGGGTAGCGCGGCTGCTGCTTTCACCATGATCGGATACAAACGGTGTTGCCTTACAAAGTATTCGTGATACCCAACTTCTGCGCCTATATCCAGCGCTTTATTGAGATATCCCAAAGCGATGTTTTCACTATCTATATTGATTGTTGCTTGATAGAGAAACTTATTGACCTTTTCACGAGGAGTATTTTCTGGAAAACCATCAACTAAGGCAGGAATTTTCTTGGGATCACTTTGAAACTTTACATTTAGATCTATTTGGCGCACCATTTCAATTTTCGGCATTCGGCGAAGTAACTCTTCTGCCCGATCCCAATCATCGAGAATAAAACGTAAAAATACTTCAGTAACATCTATCAACCAGCTCAGTTCGTGTGGGGACTTTAACGTGGCCAGCCTTTCGCGTTGCTGCTTTACTATCTCCATCATCTGGGGGATTTGTCCCTTTGTAATGTTGATTCGCGCACGTGTACCTTCGGCCATTAGCGCCCAAGGCCAAATGTTTGATTCAGATGATTTTTCAAAAAGTTCTGAAAATGTTTCGACCGCTTTATCTAATTGTGAGAGTTCTAACTGGCAGCGCGCTAGAACCAAATACACATCATGCGGCGCGCTTATCGATGCATACCCAGCAATTGAGGCCTGATTGATGGCGATAGTGGCATGTTCGGCGGCTTCAAAAAAGCGACCGTCGCACCATAATGACATTGAAGTGATGCAAGTAATGTAATAAGGGGCGTTGATTACATTTCCAGAACTTAACAGCGCTTTCGCTCGCTTAAGGCAATCATGAATCTCTTCTGGTTGATCATAAAGAAAGTGAATTCCGGCCTTAAGGCGAAGCAAAGCGATGCGATCTGTGTTCTCGATAGATTCGTAAGGTGAATCAGTAATCAGGGCTCGGTCAATCATCGCAAGTGATCGTGTGAACTCTCCCCGTGCGAAGTAAATGTGGGCAAAAGCCATAGAAGTAAGTTGGGTAAGAAATTCCAGTTCCTTACTTTGCTCGGAAATGATCTCGAGCTCGGTTGCCAAAGCTTCGGCCCGAGCAAATTCAAGATTTACCAAGTGCCCAACAACTTTGATTGTCTTCTTCAATACTTCACCACGCGGTGAAGAATCACCTGAGTATTCAGACCACTTGATCAACTGGTCACCGCGACCAATAACTGCCATATGGCGAATACTGGTGTCTAAATAGAGTTGAAACTTTTCGTTGTCTCCTGACTTGAAGACATGTTCCAAAGCTTTTCCATAATCCCCTTTGTCCCAGAAATGCGAAGCAAGTCTTTCGTGAATCTTTCTAACTTCCTCGGGATTTTCAAACTCTTGCTGTGACAAGACTTCATAGACAATGTCATTGAATCTATAAATTCGGCTAGGCCCAGAGGAAACACTGACGTAAAGACCATCTGTTGCTAGCTTATTGATAAAGCTTTCTGAAAAATCCTCCCCCAGAACTATCGCCGCGGTTTCTAGATCAAATTCTGAAAGCAAAACTAACCGTGATATCTTTGATTTATTCTCCGCATTCATAGAGTTTATGGTTTCAAGGGCCAGTACCGCTAGGGGACTTGATCCAGATTCGATTTCAAAGTTTAAACTTTGGTTTCCGCGTGCAATAGCCCGAGTAATCATTTGAACCGCTGCTGGCCAACCATCACATTTCTTGAGCAATCTCCGCGAGTGATCGTTGTCGATGTCAGCCCCATTAAGGTCAGCAATTCGAGAAACTTCTTCGGGTGAAAATTTTAAATCTTGACTTGTGATCAAACTTAGGTTTCCCAGACTTGCATATCTTGCTAATGATGTGTCCGGAGTAAATCGTCGAATGATTACAAGGTGCACATTGTCCGGAAGATGGTCAATCAGCTCTTGGGAAAAATCTGTAACTTGGGGGTTATCTAAAGCACCGTTATTGAGTACAAAATTAAATCCGCTTTTTATCGCCCCGACGGCGGTTGTTAGTTTTTTAATGTTGTGAAGAGCGTTGGGGCTAGGTTCCTTTTCAAACTCTGATGCAAAGCCCGGGAAAACAATTCGAATTGATTCAAGAACATGAGCGAAGAAACTTTGCATTGAATCTTGAGGATTTACTGAAAGCCATACGGTTGGACGTTCGACAGATTGCGCCCATTGAGAAACGAGGGAGCTTTTTCCAAAACCAGCTGGAGCTGCAACAACGGTGACACCCGGCAGATCGGTTTCAAAAAGATGGAAAAGGTGTTTTCGAGAAATGGATGTGGCCGGAATCGCCGGTGGCACCAAGCGTGAGCGATCAACCGAAGGGGTGAGAATCTCTTTGCCGCTCATGGGTTAAGGGTGATGCTTGAGCGTGTAGTAGGCAAGGCGACATCACCCCGCTTGGGGTGAGTTGTGCGGGTTATTTAATTAAGCGAAAGTTCCGGTAACTAAGAAGTACACGCGGCGTGCAACCGACACCGCATGGTCTGCATATCGTTCGTAGTAACGACCAAGCAGAGTCAGATCGATTGCCGATTCCAATGACAGCCCGGAATCATCCTTGATGATCGTTGCAATAACCTTCTTATGAAGGTCATCCATCTCATCATCATCCTTTTCAACCTGCAAAGCCATCTCTGTGTCGCGGGTGGTAATCACCGCTGCAACCATGATTGATAGCTTTTCAGCCACATGGCCCATTTCGGTAAAAGGCAAAATTAATGACTCTGGAATTGCGCGTTCTGGGTGACGAAGGCGGGCAACCTTTGCGATGTGATGGGCTAGATCTCCCATGCGCTCAAGATCTGCGCTCATGCGCATCGCGGTTACCAAGGCTCGAAGGTCAGATGCCACCGGCTGCTGGCGGGCGATGATGTCAATGATGCGTGCATCTAATTCGTGCTGATAATCATCGATTTTGGTATCCGATGCGATGACTTCTTCGGCCAAAGCTAAGTCCGCGGTCTGAACCGCTTTTGAGGCTTTCACCATAGAAGCGGTGACCATGCCGGTCAGGTCAACCAAGGATTGGGAAACACCATCTAATTCATCTTGGTATGCGGAGCGGATAAGAGCCATGGCGTAAACATAGGGCTACATGCTGAACATACGCAATCTAAAGGGTAAACGGACGGTTAACTCGGGTTTTGTACCGATACAGTTTCGGCATGCTCTTTAAGCGACAGGTGGTCGAACCTTCAACCACGGTCGCTTTGCCCGAATTACTGCTGCAAACCTTGGAAAATCTTGATGGCGACTCATTGATTCTCGCCCCAGGTGATATCGCGACATTTAAAACTTCAGGTGTTGAGAAGTTGGGCATCTTGCGAGACGGCAGACTCGAGAATCCCGAGCTTCTTGCCACCGTTCGAGTCGTAAGGCGTTCAAATGTAAAGCAAACCGGACGTATTGATTTGCCTCGCGGGCCTATCGGTGAAGGTAAGCATGAATTAACTGTCAACGTCCTGCCGTTGACGCAAAACCAGTATGTCTTGGTGTTGATTTCAGATGAAAGTGAAGCACAGAGAATTCATGATGTTCGTCGAGATTTTGTTGCAAATATTTCCCATGAACTAAAAACTCCGATTGGTGCTTTATCGCTGCTCAGCGAAGCAGTGCTGGGGGCTAAAGATGAGCCGGCATCGGTTGTTAAATTTGCAACTCGCATGCAATCTGAAGCAAAACGTTTAACGGATTTAGTTCAGGAAATCATTAATCTTTCTCGCTTACAAGATTCTGATCCTTTGCAAGAGCCAACTGAAGTTTCTGTTGCTTATTTAGTAAAAGAAGCAATTGATCAATCTCAGATCAATGCAGAGAACCGCGGAGTTACTGTTAATTTTAATGAAGAATCCGAAGCAAAAATTTTGGGTGACAGAGATCAATTGATTATGGCTTTGCAAAATCTTATTGACAATGCAATTAATTATTCACCAGAAAACACCAAGGTCGCAGTCACAAGCCGCGTCAAAGATCACATTGTAGAAATCTCAATCACAGACCAAGGCATCGGTATTCCGGAAGCTGATTTAGTTCGAATTTTTGAGCGCTTTTATCGCGTTGATCCTGCACGATCCCGACAAACGGGAGGAACTGGCTTGGGCCTATCCATCGTTAAACACGTAGCTGCTAAACACGGAGGAGATGTAAAGGTGTGGAGCGCCGAAAATGTCGGAAGTACTTTCACATTAATGTTGCCAGAATACAGTGGCGCTTTGGGGGATAAAGAATGACCAGAATTCTAATTGTTGAAGATGAGGCATCTTTTTCCGAGGCTTTAGCTTTTCTACTCACAAAAGAGGGATTTGAAACTGCGATTGCTGAAGATGGTCGACAAGCGATCAACATGTTTAATGCAGATGGAGCTGACCTTATTCTTTTAGATTTGATGATTCCAGAAGTATCTGGAGTCGAAGTTTGTCGAACAATTCGCACCCAGTCACAAGTTCCAATCATTATGTTGACAGCAAAAGATGCTGAAATCGACAAGGTGGTGGGACTTGAATTAGGCGCCGATGATTATGTGACAAAACCTTATTCATCGCGCGAATTAATCGCACGAATTAAGGCGGTCTTGCGTAGAGGTCAAAGCGAAGATGGATCCAATCAAGATCAAGACTTACTCGAAGTTGGGCCAATTCGTCTAAACATTGGTAAGCATCAAGTCTTTGTCAGTGGAAACCCGGTTGCTTTGCCGCTAAAGGAATTTGAATTACTTGAATTCTTGATGCGAAA
The DNA here is from genome assembly GCA_044341805.1 of Candidatus Planktophila sp. Lineage (GTDB taxonomy): Bacteria > Actinomycetota > Actinomycetes > Nanopelagicales > Nanopelagicaceae > Planktophila. The sequence continues at coordinate 2,392 of JBIIQY010000006.1, read as the reverse complement.
TTCTGGACGTGTATTAACTCGTTCCCAGTTAATCGATCGTGTGTGGGGTGGAGACTATTACGGGGATACCAAGACTCTTGATGTTCACATCAAGCGCTTACGTGCAAAGGTTGAAGCAGATCCTGCTAATCCAGTTTTGATTCAAACTATTCGTGGTCTTGGCTACAAACTTGAAAACGCTTAAACCGCGCTCTTTCTGATCATTCGCTGATAGAACTTGCCGGGCTGGCGAGTACTTGCCGTGTCGTCGCCCATCTTTACAAAACCTAATTTTTCATAAGCAGCTATCGCGCTGAAATTATCTGTCCAAACACCTAAACCCTGAACTTTCCAATCCTTTTCCTGTTCATCAATAAAAGTAAACATCGCTCGCATTAAACCTTTCCCGCGAAATTGAGGATCGCTCCAGCAACCACCGATCCAGCATGTCGCACCGAAATCTCCTTTTAGGACTTCTATGTAAAGGATTGCTGCATCTACACCTGCTACTGATGCAATCAGAAAATCATTCTTTTCAAACTTTAAACGCCACATTGCTTCATCTTCGGCACTTTCAACTTCGAACGTCCCGCCAAAGGCGTATCCACTTTCTTCAAGAGCTCTCAGACGGATAGCGCGTACTCGCTGCCATTGATCAGGTGTTAAAAGTTCAACGACTGGTGTTGAGGTCATGGGCTAATTGTGCCATTTGCAATTCGCTCGCGGGCAACCTTCATTGCAGGTGGCTCTGGTCCAAGAATTGCGAGGAAAATATCAAGGCTTATGCGTGAAATTCGAAGCCATATCTGGGAACGCGGTTTCAATCCCAACAGTTCTAATTCACGTGGGTCTAGAGTCGCAATGGCGGCATTAGAAATAACCTTATAGAAAAACTTACCCGCTCCCCCAAAAGGTGGCTCCATAATGAAACGAACTACATCCGCTGTTCGCGCTACACGTGCCAAATCATTAGCTCTGAAATCATCCAGAGTTGTCTCTAGTTCAGCAACAGACATTGGTGCACTGGTTAACCCAAGTGGAATTGCGCTCTTGCTCCATTGCGCAACATAGGCATCTGCTCCCTGATCGATTGGATAGCCAAGTGCAAGGTGAGCCTTTAAAAATGAATCCGTAAATGCACAGTGAACCCACAACAGGAAGCGGGGATCTTTTGCTTTATAACTTTGTTGCCCACCTTGTTTATTAGTGAAATCACCTTTTACATGGTCGTGCATTGCGTTGACTCGTGCCGCTTCGCGTTCAATAACTTCTTCTGCGGCAAAGGTTGTCACTGTTAACCATCTTGTTGTTCCAGCAAGCCGCCCAAGAGGATCTGTTTCATAACGCGAATGTTCGGCGACTCCTGCCAATGGTGCTGGGTGGGCGGCCTGTAACAAAAGTGCGCGAACGCCTCCGACTAAAGTTGCGATAGTTCCGTGTACTTGCCACACCGCACTGTCTGGTCCAAATAAACCAGGGCCAGTTCCGAGTCCAATTGAATTTACCCAGTCTGGTCGACCATCTTTTGAACCAGAGACGTTTTCCCGAAACTTGTCAGCTAATGGCTTTGTCAGTGGGAACTTGTGGAATTCAAACACCGCGTAATCGTAGAAGTGATGTTAAAAATTCGCCAATCCAAGTCGGAATTTACGTGGTTATGCAGAAATGACACCTGTTCCCAAAAGAATCAGAAGTAGTGTTCCCAAGGCGATTCTGTAGATAATAAATGGCATGAAGCTCTTAGTTGAAACAAACTTGAGCAACCAGGCGATAACCAGGTAACCCACAACAAAAGCAATTCCGGTTGCGACAGCGGTTTCGGCTAATGAGAAAACATTGCTTTCTTCTGATGAAATCGCACCCTGAAGTTGATAAAAACCACTGCCGAAAACTGCGGGCAAGGCTAAAAGAAATGAGTAACGCAGAGCAGCTTCGCGTTTGTACCCAAGGAAGCGACCCATTGCAATGGTCGCACCAGAGCGCGAAACACCCGGCATTAATGCCAATGCTTGCGCAAGGCCATACATAATTCCGTGACGATTGCTCAGCTGATCCAAAGTTCGCTCACGTTTTCCATAGGTGTCTGCTAACCCAAGAATTACGCCAAAGACGATCAAGGTTGTTGCAATTAGCCATAGTGAGCGAAGATTGTTTTCGATGATGTCGCTGCCTAGATATCCAAGTACGACAATAGGAACCGTTCCAATAATAATCAACCAACCGATTCGAGCTTGTGACTTGGCTTCTCCGATTAATTCCTTGCGCTGAACCACTTGCTCAAACCACGAGCGAAGAATCGCAGCAATATCTTTTCTAAAGTAGATCAGGACAGCTAATTCAGTGCCTATCTGAGTGATTGCTGTAAAGCGGGCTCCTGGGTCATTTGCGCCGTCCATGAACTCGCCGAAAATGC
>JBIIQY010000025.1:0-8952 GCA_044341805.1 Candidatus Planktophila sp. | reverse complement strand
ATATTCCATGGGTAACAATTGTTTGGGACGATCCAGTTAACTTAATGACTTATGTGACTTACGTTTTGATGGAGCTATTTGGATTTAACAAAGAAAAAGCCCACGAACTGATGATGAAAGTTCATACAGAAGGTAAAGCCGTTGTTTCAACTGGAAGTCGTGAAGAAATGGAACATGATGTTGCCAGACTTCACGAGTACGGCTTGTGGGCAACTCTTCAACGTGGCGACCAAGCGCTATGAGCGAAATACAACATGGATTCTTTCGTCACGGTGATAACGCATACCTAGCTAATTTTACTGAGGCAGAACGCGAAGTTTTGGTAAATCTGACAGAGCAAATCATCGAACTGCTTGCAGAGCGCGTGGATCATCACAACGACGACCCACTTGCAGCGATGGTTGGTATCACAGCTCATGACACACCACCAGATGATGAAGTTTTATTGCGATTGCTTCCTAACGCGTACGCCGATCAAGTAGATGCATCTGAATTTCGTCGCTACACCGAATCAACATTGCGCCAGAAAAAACAAGCACATGCAATGGCGATGCGGATGCACCTTAAAGCTGCAGTAGATGGTGTAGTCGAGTTAGATCATGATTCGGCAAATGCTTGGTTAGGTGCCATGAATGATGTGCGACTTGCTTTAGGTGTTCGCTTAAAGGTTGAGGAAAATACACATCAAGAATTAGAACTGTTGGCACCGGATGACCCAATGCGTGGTGTTTATGCGGTTTATAGCTGGTTGGGCTGGCTGCAAGAGAGTTTGATTGATGCTCTTATGGATGAAAATCAATAGTTCACCAGCCAGTTAGACCATAAGTGCAAGGTAGGCTTGGCCTGTGAGTGATGCCCCAATTGGAATATTTGATTCAGGTGTAGGCGGATTAACCGTTGCACGTGCAATTCTTGATCAACTTCCTAACGAGTCAACTCTTTATATTGGCGATACTGCTCGTGGACCTTACGGACCGCGTCCACTAGCTGAAGTTCGTGAGTTTGCACTTGAGACCATGGATTTTCTTGTTTCTCAGGGCGTTAAAGCAATCGTGATTGCATGTAACACCGCATCGGCTGCAATGCTTCGTGATGCACGTGAGCGGTATTCAATTCCGGTAATCGAAGTAATTCAGCCAGCAGTTCGTCGCGCAGTTGCAGCAACTCGATCAGGAAATGTCGGAGTTATTGGAACTCGAGCAACCGTTGATTCAAAAGCCTATGTAGATGCATTCGCGGCTGCGCCTCAGCTGAACATCACATCGATTGCCTGCCCGCTATTTGTGGAATTTGTTGAGCGCGGAGAAACTTCTGGAACAGAGATCACAAAGATTGCCCGTGAATACTTAGCGCCAGTAATGGAAGCAAAAGTGGACACATTGGTTCTCGGGTGCACGCACTATCCGCTATTAACTGGTGTTATCTCCTACGTTATGGGAGAAGGTGTCACATTGGTTTCTAGCGCCGAAGAAACTGCAAAAGATTTGTATCGAACATTGGTTGAGAACGGCTTGCTCCGTGCACAGTCAGCAACCCCAGCCACACATAAATTCTTAGCAACCGGTGATGCCAAGGCCTTTGAAACCTTGGCGCGACGTTTTCTAGGCCCAGAAGTAACTAAAGTCGAACACCAAGTTCTCTAGCTCGCCACTTCAATAACTGACTACATAGGAGTAAAAATGCCACGCAACGACGGACGTTCCGAAAAGGATCTGCGCGAAATCAAGTTCACTCGCGGCTGGCTAGATCATGCCGAAGGTTCCGTGTTAGTTGAGTTCGGAAAGACACGCGTCTTGTGTGTTGCCTCATTTACTCCAGGAGTTCCGCGCTGGTTGAAAGACACTGGTAATGGTTGGGTGACATCGGAGTATTCAATGCTTCCACGTGCAACGCACACACGTTCAGATCGTGAAAGCGTTAAAGGCAAGTTAGGCGGGCGTACACAAGAGATTTCTCGCCTTGTAGGTCGTTCATTGCGTGCAGTTGTGAATATGAAAGAACTTGGCGAAAACACAATTGTTATCGACTGTGATGTTTTGCAGGCAGATGGTGGAACACGCACCGCAGCGATTACAGGTGCATATGTCGCATTAGCTGATGCAATCACTTGGGCAAAAGCACAAGGCCACATCAAGGAAAGTGCAAAGCCACTTAATGATTCTGTTGCAGCGGTAAGTGTTGGAATCATTGACGGTGTTCCGATGCTAGATCTTTGTTACGAAGAAGATGTGCGAGCAGGAACTGATATGAATGTAGTTGTTGCTGGCGATGGACGCTTTATCGAAGTTCAGGGAACTGCCGAAGGCGAACCCTTTGATCGCGCTCTACTTAATCAATTACTTGATTTAGCTGTTGCTGGATGTGCGACATTGAATCAAATGCAGAAAGATGTGCTTGCTAAGTAATGTCCCACAAATTAGTTCTAGCAACGCGCAATCAAGGAAAGATAACTGAGTTTCGACGAATCCTTGATGAGCTTGCTCCAGGGCAAATTGATTTGATTGGGGTGGACCAATTTCCAGATCTTGTAGATGTAGTTGAAACAGGTGCGACCTTTGAAGAAAACTCACTTCTAAAGTCGCGCTACACCTGTTTAGCAACGGGGCTGCCTGCAATCGCAGATGATTCGGGGTTGTGTGTTGATTTCCTAAATGGCGATCCAGGTATTTTTTCGGCGCGCTGGGCCGGAAACCATGGAGATGATCAAGCAAATTTAGAAAAGGTATTAGCCCAACTTAAGGATGTTCCAGATAAAGATCGCACTGCTCACTTCAAGTGCGTAGCTTCATTAGTGATGCCAGATGGTCGAGAACAGGTTGCCGAAGGTCGCTTTGAGGGCCACATTCTTCATGCTCCAGTTGGCGACAATGGGTTTGGCTACGACCCGATTTTTCAGCCTCTGGGATTGAGTATTTCCTCCGCACAAATGAGCGCGCAGGAAAAGGACTTGGTCAGTCACCGCGGAAAATCGCTTCGCTCTATCGCACCTCATGTCATCCAAATGCTTGCGAGCCTGGGGTAACCTTTACCTATACAAGTGCGTGAATAGCGTGCGTACCGCAACCCAAGGAGTTCCACGTGGCCGTTAAGAAGACCGCAAAGAAAGCAGCAAAGAAGTCAGCTGCCAAAAAGTCACCAGCAAAGAAGGCTGTGGCAAAGAAGAAGTCACCAGCTAAGAAAGCTGTAGCTAAAAAAGCTGTTGCAAAAAAGAAGACAGCTAAGAAAGCCGTAGCTAAGAAGGCTGTGGCAAAGAAGACTGCTAAGAAGGCTGTTGCTAAAAAAGCTGTAGCAAAGAAGAAGGTTGCTAAGAAGGCACCTGCAAAGCGCGTTGTTAAGAAGGCTGCGGTTGCAGTTACTTCTGCTCCACGTCCAGTTGCAACAGCAACACCAGTAAAGCCAGTTGCAGCACCTGCAAAGCCAGTTGCAGCACCAAAGCAATCAACTTCTACTCGCACAGCTTGGTTAGTCGTAATTGGAATTGCAGCACTAGCAATCATTGTTTGGTCACAATCATCAAGCAGCGATAGCGATGATGCAGCACCTATGCCTTCGGCTTCACAAACAGCTGAACCATCAGCATCACCTTCAGAATCTGAAGAACCAGGCGCAGCGGTTTCGGTAGTAGAAGCACCAACTAAGTTTGTTGCACTCAATGCTGAAGGCGGATTAAAACTTCGCTGGGTTGCACCAACAGCAGTTGAAGGATTAACTGGATACAACGTTGAAATTCGTGCAAATGGTTCAGGAGACTGGACAGTTATCGCAACAGTTCCAGCTGATCAACTTACGCAGAACGTAGCAAAGGCTAGTGATTCAGGTTGGACTCAGTTCCGTGTTTCATCTGTGTACTCAGATGGACAAACTGCATCAGCAACAGCTTTTGGAATTCCTGGAGAATTCAAGTAAGTCACTAATTAGTAAAAAACCTCTCACCAAATGGTGGGAGGTTTTTTATTGCCCGCTTGTTACTTCAGTTTCAATTGAAAGTTCTGCTGTGATTGCATCAACATATGCACGTACGCCTGCTGGCACTAAATGAACGCCATCTGGTCCAAAGTATTCTGGATGTCCGTCAGAGATACTGGCCCAGTCAATTAATCGTGCACCATATTGCGCTGCATACTTTGCAATCAACGTATTATTTTCATCTCTCCAGCCGCGAGGGACAGCGGTGTTTATCACAATGATTCGAGGCTGTTCCGCGATCTCGGCAAAGATAGCTGCTACCTGATCTTCACTTAACTTGTTGTTGTTTCCAAGGTTTAAAATGATTGTAGAACCAACCATATTCGCCTTATCGTTTTTGATTACCTCAAGTAATTCTGGCGCTTGTCGTCCGACTCGTGCATTGATCAGACCAATGTTTTCTCGAGAATCTAATTCGAATCTGATTCCCAAAATGACTGAATCCCCAGTTACCCACAAATCGCCAGCTACTGCAGGTGTAGTTGCTGGGGGTTGTTCTAACTGTTGCTTGAGCTGATTGAGTTGTCGATCGCCTTCTGCGATTGCACTAATCGCAGAGGTCGTAGTGATGCCTACAGTTGAAAGAACAATTAGTACAACACCTAGTTTTTGGCGTACTTGAACGCGCTTAGTGCGATATTTCATGCCTTTAAACCAGTAATCAATCAATCCAGTTCTGACCGGTAATTCAACAAGTCGCAAGGAAATATCAGCTAAAGCAAAAACAATGAGGACTCTTAATGCGTAAAGAGCCCAAGGTGAACCTTCCAAATCAAACTGCGGGCGAGTAAGTTGAAAGACAACCCAGTGCCATAAGTAAATTGCATATGAGCGCTCACCGATCCATACAAAAGGTTTACTGCTTAATATGGGCGCAAACCGTGACGCAGGATGCACGATGGATGTGATGATTGCGCAGCCAAAAATTCCGGCAAGTGGAAAGGCAATTTTATAAAGCGTTGGGTCACTTTCATCGACAAAAAGAAATGCCGCGATCATTCCAACTAAACCAAAGACACCGATTCCATCAATAAAGTCTTGTGCTTTTCTGGAAACTGTCTCACTGAGGTTTTGCGGAATCCATCTCACCGCCAAGGCTGCACCAAGAAACAAACCGATACTGTGTGTGTCAGTGCCAAAGTAAACATGGCTAACTTTGGAGGTATTCGAGGCATCGATTTGAAGTGAAACCACAAAAAGTGAAATACCTGAAAAAGCGGCGATTAAAAGGGCTGCGCCAGGGATCTTGTTCTTACCAAAGTAGCGTAGAACGAGCAGAAGAATCAGTGGCCACACTAAATAGAACTGTGCTTCAACTCCAAGAGACCAGGCGTGTTGCAGCAGCGGAGGGCGACCAATTGCTTCAAAGTAATCAGTCTCGCGGAAAACTAACCACCAATTCATCCCTCCAAAAAGTGCAAAGGGTGTATCAATCACAAATCTGCGCATGGTGTCAGGTGCCCAGACAGCAATAAACACCATCGTTACGATGATCATGAAAACAAGTGGTGGAAGTAAGCGTCGAATACGCGCTATATAAAAGGCACGAAGATCTAACCCACCACTTCTCTGGATGGAATCAAGGAGTAATCGGGTAATTACATAGCCTGAGATGACAAAGAAAAGGTCTACACCTAAAAATCCCCCTGGAATCCAATCAAAGCCCAGGTGATACAGCATCACAGCAATAACAGCTACAGCACGCAAACCATCAATGGCAGGTATGTAACGAATGCCGCGGGAAGTGGACATGGCTGTTATGAGCTAAATGAAATTAGCGCTTTGCAGTTTTCTTGGCTGCGCTCTTCTTTGCCGGAGCTTTCTTAGCAGTTTTCTTGATGCTCTTTTTCGGCGCAGCAATTGCAGGACGTGTGCGCTGGCTAGAAACCTTAAGTGGACCTGGATTAATTAATGTGTCATCCGCGTTGAGATTTTCAATAACACTCTTTTGTAATTCTTCAAGTCGCTGGAAGGCACCATCAAGTCGGTTACGAGATTGTTGAATTGCAGACTCTGCAGCATCCAGAGATTGCTTCTGAATGCGATACAAACGTTCAGCTTCTGAAATAACTCCGGCAAGCCATTGGCGATAACCAGAAACTTCGGTAGTTGCTTCGGCAACAATTCTTTCGCCTTCGCGACGAGCAGCTGTAGCAAGTGTTGCGATTTCTCGTTTCTTGCTCTCCATCAAACTTTCAGCTTCGGCTTCTGCAATAGCAAGCTTTTCTTCAGCTTCGGTTTCTGCAGCTTGAATGTATTTACGTCCACGAGTTTCAGCACCTGAAAGAATTGAGCGAGCCTTGGCATCTGCTGCTTCTAACTCTTCCTTTGTTGCTCGAGTAGTTTCTGCCACCAAACGTGAAGCGGCAGCTTGCGCTTTACTCTCGCGCGCCTGTGCTGATTTGATCATCGACATTGCTGTCTCGGTTGCAAGAATCTCAAATTCTTCTTTTGTTAAACCGGTGATGTCACGACGAGACTTTAAATCTGCGATCTGTGCTTCAAGTTCGCGAATGCGGTCGACAGATGATGGTTGGTTTGAACTTTCATCCTCGCCAGTAAAGCCCACCCAATTAAGGAAGCTCTTCTTTTCAGCCATCACGCACCTCGCCTCAAGTAAACATGTATTGATGTGGGCTTAGGTTAGAGCACGGGCCTATTTACTGTAAATCGCCACAGAAATGGCTACGTATTGCGAGATCCACGCGGCCAATACAAAGATATGGAAGAGCTCGTGAAAGCCAAAGTATTTAGCCTCGCGCCCTGGACGCTTGAGCGCATAGAAGATTGCCCCCACTGAATAAAAGAGCCCGCCAATAGCAATGGGAAGTAACACCCACAAACCACCCGCTCGATAGAGCGCCGGAGTGTAAAAAACGGCAACCCACCCCAACAGTAAATAGTTTGCGACATACAACCAGCGCGGAGCATTGAGCCAAAAGATTCGAAGTCCAACACCCATTGCTGCACCAATCCATACAACCAATAACAGGATTGTTCGATCCCGACCTTCTAGTAAGGCAACGGCAAAGGGTGTGTAAGAGCCAGCGATTAGTAGATTGATATTGGCATGGTCCCAACGTCGCCAAATCTTCTTCTTGGCAGGAACCCAAGGGACGCGGTGATAAATCGCAGAGACACTAAAGAGCATGATCGCTGTTATTGAATAAATTGCTACGGCAAACTTCAAAGATGATTCGCTCAAAATGAAAAGAACTAGCGATGCGATTATTACCGCCGGCGTTGCCCCAAGGTGAAACCACCCACGAAGCTTTGGCGGAATAACAGGGGTTTGACTCACTTAGTCAGCCTAGGGCACCCCATAGAAATTAACCGTGGACAAAGGGCAAAGCCACTGCCAAACTTGCTCAATGACACATAGATCACCCATATTTGAAATCAGCGATGTTTATATCGATCAAAAAGCAGCATTGAGTCCGATGAGTTGTACCCGTCTGGGCAATGGTTTAAACCAGGACAAGTTGGATGACTTTTCAATTGCAGCTGCCGAAGTCAGTGCAAACCTAACCCGCGAAACGCTAAAGAAGTTGGCAGCTCTTGAGCCAATTGATGAGATCGATCGCATTGCTAAGGCGGTAATGACTGAGCGCCTTGAATCAGGTCTTGCACTTCATGACAGCCAAGAAGCATTTGTGTTATGGAATGTTCTGACATCACCACCTTCAAATGTTCGCTCAGTCTTTGAATTAATGCCTAAGAACAGCGCCCAAGATTTCGACAATATTGCTAAGCGTTTAGCTGCAGTAGATGGTGCATATAAGTCATGGTGCGAGACTATTTTGACCGTTGCACAAAGCGGAAAAACAACTGCTCAACGTCAAGTAAATGGAGTTCTCGCACAGCTAGATAGTTATGCCAATGGCGGTTACAGCGCTATGTGTAAGAACTTTGATAAAGAAGGCAAGTACCCAGCGATTCACGAAGCGGCAAAGCTTGCAGAAAAAGCGTCAGCCGAAACTGCGCAATTTTTGCGCACCAAGTACCTTCCAATCGCAACTCCAAATGATGCAGTTGGCGCAGAACGTTACGCGGTGTGGTCGCGCTACTTCACTGGGGCGCAGTTAGATCTTCCAGCAACGTACGAATGGGGTAAGCAAGAGCTCAAGGCAATCAACAATCGTATGTGGGAGCTAGCAAAGATAATTAATCCTCAGGCAAAGACCCTGCGCGAGGTAGCAGATACTTTGGACAATGATCCTAAGTACAAGGTCGTTGGCCCAGAAAATGTTGTTAAGTACTTGCAGGATTTCACTGATGCAGCAATGAAGCGGGTGAATGGCGAGTTCTTTGAAATCGACCCACGCATCGCAATTTGTGAAGCACGCCTAGCACCAGATGGCAGCGCGTCTGCGCCGTATTACAACCCGCCGTCAGAAGATTTATCTCGTCCGGGTACAACCTGGATTCCGATGTTGGGTAAGAATGAAGTGAGCAACTGGCACTTGGTTTCAACCTGGTATCACGAAGCAGTTCCTGGTCACCACCTTCAAGTTGGAACAGCAACCGTTGAAAAGGATCGTCTGACACGTTTCCAGCGAACATCTGCCTGGGTCAGTGGATACGGCGAAGGTTGGGCGTTGTATGCCGAACGTTTCATGAATGAACTTGGTGCATTTGATGAACCAGGAATTGAAATGGGTTATCTATCTGCGCAAGCTCTACGTGCAGCACGAATTGTTGTTGATATCGGAATGCACCTTGGTTACAAGGATTTCGATGGCAATGTGTGGAACGCGGAAAGCTCACGCAAACTGCTAAACGAACAAGCACTTCTTGACGAGGATCACTCACGCAGCGAAACCGATCGTTACTTAGGATGGCCAGGACAGGCAATCTCTTACAAGGTGGGAGAGCGTGTCTGGATGACCGCCCGTGAAGATGCAAAGGTTCGACTTGGCGACAAGTTCAACATGAAGAAATTCCATAACTACGCATTGAAGTTAGGACCAATGGGTCTTGATCCAT
>JBIIQY010000001.1:0-94354 GCA_044341805.1 Candidatus Planktophila sp. | reverse complement strand
AAAAGTATCGCAACCTTCCATTTATCGCTGTGCTTGCTAAGCACATGTACGAATAGTTTTCGGAGCCCCAATAGATGTCACAAGCTCAAAAGCCGAAGAAGCAAGTTAAGAAGAGTTTCTCAGGTAAGCAGCCTGCCAAAAAAGCTCCAACAAAAAGCCAAAGGCTTTTTCGCGGACCTCTTTTCTGGATTGTCGCTGCGATTTTTGCTGTCACTGTTTTTGGTCAGATTTCCTCTGCCGGAAACAAATACACACAAATTGAAACTTCACAGGCTTTAGATGCAATTTCAAAAGCTCAAGTTCAATCTGCAGAGCTTGTTGATAGAGATCAAAGAATTCGCCTAATCCTTAACCCTGGCACCACAATTAAAGGCTCATCAAAAGTTGAAGCTTTTTATGTTGCTCGACAAGAGCCAACAATTGTCGATGCATTAACTGGTAATCCACCTCCAAAGGGTTGGAATGTAAAGGTCCCATCTCAGTCAATTCTTGTTTCATTCCTGTTTTCAATAGTCCCATTCTTGCTAATTGGCCTCCTGTTCTTCTGGTTCATGAGCCAGGCACAAGGTGGAAATAAAGTTTTCCAATTTGGAAAATCACGAGCAAAACTTCAAGATCCTGACGTACCTAAGACAACTTTCAAAGATGTTGCCGGCGCAGATGAAGCTCTTGCTGAATTAGATGAGATTAAAGACTTCTTAGCTAAGCCGGAAAAATATGCACCACTTGGCGCAAAAATTCCTAAGGGAGTTTTGTTGTTTGGTCCTCCGGGAACAGGTAAGACTCTTTTAGCCCGTGCAGTAGCTGGCGAAGCTGGCGTTCCATTCTATTCAATCTCTGGATCTGATTTTGTTGAAATGTTTGTTGGTGTTGGTGCAGCTCGTGTGCGCGATCTTTTCAACCAAGCAAAAGAGAATGCACCAGCAATTGTTTTCATCGATGAAATTGATGCAGTAGGCCGCCAACGTGGTGCGGGCATGGGAGGTGGTCACGATGAACGTGAGCAAACCCTTAATCAACTCCTTGTCGAGATGGATGGCTTCCAAGAGAACTCACAAGTTATTTTGATTGCAGCTACAAACCGCCCCGATGTTTTAGATCCTGCATTACTGCGCCCAGGTCGCTTTGATCGCCAGATTGCAGTTGACCGCCCCGATCTAAAGGGACGAGAAGCGATTTTGCAGGTTCACGCAAAGGGCAAGCCGTTAAGCGATGATGTAAAGCTAGTTGATTACGCACGTCGCACGCCGGGTTTTACCGGCGCAGATCTTGCAAATGTTCTCAATGAAGCTGCACTTCTTTCAGCTAGAGATGAAAAGCCAACAATTGGCAATATCGAATTAGATGAAGCGATCGATCGAGTAATGGCTGGCCCACAACGTAAATCTCGTTTGATGAATGATGATGAACGTCGAGTTACCGCATATCACGAAGCAGGGCACGCATTAGTTGCGCATGCTTTGCCGCACACTGATCCGGTTCACAAGGTCACGATCATGCCTCGTGGACGCGCACTTGGTTACACAATGGTTTTGCCAGATGAAGATAAGTATTCGACTACTCGCAATCAACTGCTTGATCAATTGGCGTACTCGCTCGGTGGCCGCGCAGCAGAAGAGTTAATTTTCCATGACCCTTCAACTGGTGCTTCAAATGACATTGAAAAGGCAACCGCGCTAGCTCGTGCAATGGTCACTCAATATGGAATGACTGAATCAATTGGTGCAATCAAACTTGGAGGTGGTTCTACCGAACCATTCTTAGGTCGAGATTATGGCCATCAACGTGATTACAGTGAAAACATCGCAGCGGTGGTTGATCGCGAGATTCGCACACTGATTGAAAATGCACACCAAGAAGCTTTTGATATTTTGGTCGCTAATCGCAAGATCCTGGATGAAATGGTGATTCAGTTACTTGAGAAAGAGACTATTAATAAAGAAGAGATTGCTGAAATATTCAAAAAGGTTAAGTTAGTTACTAAGCGACCGGCTTGGACGGGTTCAGCAACACGTATTCCTTCTGAACAGCCTCCAGTTGATATTCCAGAGCGTTTAGTTGTAGAGCCTGTTGCAGAGGAAAAGAAGAAGCCTGTCCGACGTAAGAAGGCTGCAAGTGACGGTAAATAAAGTCACCGTCACTGATGGTCGCGCTTCAGGTCCTTATGACCAAGAGCGGGCTGAAAAGGCTATTCGTGAGCTGCTTTTGGCGTTGGGAGAAGATCCAGATCGCGAGGGCTTAAAGGAAACTCCAGCACGGGTTGCGCGTGCAATGAAGGAAAACTTTGAAGGCCTATGGCAATCACCTGAAGATGTTTTAACAACAACTTTTGACATTGGGCATGAAGAACTCGTGATTGTCCGTGACATCGAGATATTTTCACATTGCGAACATCACTTAACTCCCTTCCATGGTGTTGCTCATATTGGTTATATTCCGCGCGGAAAAATCACCGGACTTTCAAAACTTGCTCGTTTAGTAGATATGTATTCAAAGCGCCCTCAGGTCCAAGAACGTCTAACAACTCAAATCGCAGATGCCATGGTCAAAATTTTGGATCCGCTCGGAGTAATCGTAATTATTGATTGCGAGCACTTGTGTATGTCGATGCGTGGAGTCAAGAAATCACAGGCACGCACAACTACATCTGCAGTACGTGGTGCACTTACAAATCCTGCAACACGTGCAGAAGCAATTTCACTTATTACTAAAGGCTAATCACATGTTAGTGATGGGCATTTTGAATGTAACGCCTGATTCATTTGCCGATGGTGGAAGACATAACGAATTCGAAGCTGCGGTTGCACGCGGCGTTGAAATGATTGCTGAAGGCGTAGACATCATTGATGTAGGTGGCGAATCAACGCGTCCAGGCGCTGATCGAGTCAGCCAAGAAGAAGAGATTGCAAGAGCTATTCCGGTAATCAAAGAGTTAGCTAAGCACGGCGTAAAAATCAGTATCGACACCATGAGAGCAAGCACGGCAGAGGCTGCAATAAATGCGGGTGCTTCAATTATTAATGATGTCAGTGGGGGACTAGCTGATGCTGCAATGTTACAAACTGCCGCTCGCCTGCAGGTTCCATACATTGCAATGCACTGGCGCGGCCAGTCAAAAGAGATGAATTCCAAGGCTATTTATGCTGATGTTGTGACTGATGTGATTGCAGAGCTTAATGAACGAATTGATGCTGCATTAGATGCAGGCATTCACAAAGATAAGTTGATCATTGATCCAGGCATTGGGTTTGCAAAGGATGCCGAGCACAACTGGGCGATTATTGATTCAATTGAAAAATTCGTCGCCATGGGTTATCCGGTTTTAGTTGGTGCATCTCGCAAGAGGTTCTTAGGTGGGGATTCACCTGATGAAAGAGAACAGGCAACGATTGACCTGACAAAAAGACTTGGCACAACCGGCGTGTGGGCGGTTAGAGTTCATAGCGTGAAACCACACAAGGAGGTGCTCAGCTCATGAAGGATCAAATTGTTTTGACCGGAATTCATGGTTTTGGGTATCACGGAGTCTTTGAACATGAGAGAAAAGATGGACAAGATTTTTTCGTGGATTTAACTTTGGTTGTTGACTTAACAGTTCCTTCTAATTCAGATGCAATAGAAGACACGGTCAATTATGCAGAAATTACTGATTTAGTCGTAGAAGAAATAACTAGCAACCCAGTTAACTTGATTGAGAAATTAGCAGGCAGAATCGCAGAACGAGTTCTGAATCAACACATCAAAGTGCAACAAGTAACTGTTACGGTTCATAAGCCACAAGCGCCCGTCGCAGCACAGTTAAAAGATATAGCTGTTGTAGTAACAAGAGTTCGATGAAAGCAGTTATTGCATTGGGTGCCAACATTGGTAACCCACAAGAGAATTTAGATTTAGCAATTGCGCTATTGCGTGAAGCAACTGATGTAAAAATTGTTTCCTCATATTATTCAACTGCACCAGTTGGTGGGCCTGAGCAACCTGATTACTTAAATGCGGTGTGCATTATCGATAGCGAACTACCTGCTATGGATTTGTTATCTCTGCTGCATGGAATCGAAAAGAGCTTAGGTCGGGAAAGAACGGTGCATTGGGGTCCACGCACAATTGATTTGGATCTGATTCAGTACGGCGGGCTTTTGAGCAAGGCGGATGAATTACAACTTCCACACCCTCGCGCACATGAGCGCCGCTTTGTTTTACAACCATGGTTTGAAATTGACCCCGATGCAATCCTGCTTACACACGGGCCAATAAAAGAACTTTTGGAGCAATTGCCTGCTTAGAGGTAAACTTTGCAACATCTTGCCCGGTACCCCGAAAGGACTGGAGCCACTGAAATGACTGTTTTAGTGCCAACTATGGGCGCCTTGCATAAAGGCCACCAAGCGTTGATTAAGCGTGCGCGCACATTAGATAAAGATGTCATCGTAAGTATTTTTGTAAATCCGTTGCAGTTTGAAAACAAAGAAGACCTAGAAAAGTATCCAAGAACTCCGCAACGCGACATTGAAATTGCAACAATTGCGGGTGCGAATGAGGTTTGGTTTCCCGAGTACGAAGATTTGTATCCAGAAGGATTTCAAACGCTTAGTGCTGGCCCATTAGGAAACAAGTTTGAAGGCGCATCTCGTCCTGGTCATTTTGATGGCGTTGTCACTGTTGTAGATCGTTTATTTGCAATCGCCAAACCAGATAAGGCGGTCTTTGGTGAAAAAGACTTTCAACAACTAACAATCATTAAAGCAATGAAGAGCAAGGTAGAAATTGTCGCAGTACCTACGGTTCGCGAGTTTGATGGTTTGGCGTTGTCTTCACGCAATGTTCGGTTAAGTGAAGCTGGAAGAATCACGGCGCTGGTTATTCACCGTGCACTGGCAGCAGCAAAGCTTGCCCCAACGGTAGAAATCGCTCAAGAAGTACTCAATTCAACGTTAGCAACTGAACCTGGTTTTGATAAGGATTACGCAACGATTATTGATGACAAGGATTTTTCACCTGCCCATGAGGGTACAGAAAACCGCAGAGCAATTATTGCTGGTTGGGTTGAAGGAGTTCGTTTACTAGACAATATGCCGATGGTAGGGAGATAGCTATGTTACTAACAGTTGATGTCGGAAACACAAATACAGTACTTGGAATCTTTGATGACAAGGAAATGATTAGATCGTGGCGAGTTAAGACTGATCCGCGAAGCACAGCCGATGAACTGTGGCTGCAGTATCGCGCCTTAATTGACGAATACAACTTAACAGGACTATCTGTCTGTTCGACTGTTCCTGCAACACTACGAGAGTTGCGAACCATGATTGCGGACTATTTCTCTGATGTTCGCGTAACAATTGTCGAGCCAGGAATCAAAACAGGTGTCCCACTTTTGGTAGACAATCCAAAAGAAATCGGCGCCGATCGTATTGTGAATACTTTGGCGGCCCACACACTCTTTGGTGGCCCAGCAATCGTCGTAGATTTTGGAACCTCAACCAACCTTGATGTGGTTTCACCAAAAGGTGAATTCCTTGGCGGCGCGCTTGCACCCGGAATTGAAATTTCAGTGGATGCATTGGCATCACGTGCTGCGCAACTTCGTAAAGTTGAGTTGATCAGGCCTAAGAATGTAATTGGTAAAAACACAGTTGAAGCGCTTCAATCCGGAACTATCTATGGATTTGCTGGCCAGGTTGATGGGTTAGTGGATCGAATTACAGCTGAACTTCTAGAGTCTTATTCTGAAAAGCCAACGGTGATTGCAACGGGTGGATTAGCACCGTTGATAATCGGGGTTTCAGAAACTATCGACCATCACGAGCCTGATTTAACGCTTATTGGGCTTCGTTTGATTCACGAACGAAATGCATGAGTCGGTAGACTTCACGACCTATGAGTACAGAGAACTTACCTACTGAAGAGGATCTGCCTGAGCAGCTCCGGATTCGACGTGAAAAGCGTGCATCGTTACTAGAGCGCAACGTTGAGCCATACCCAGTCTCTGTTCCTCGCACAAAATCTTTGAAAGAGATTCGCGAAAAATATGTTGGCCTAGAAATCGATGTAGCAACAGGTGATGTCGAATCCTTAACTGGTCGAATTATCTTCAAGCGTGATACTGGAAAACTCTGTTTTGCAACACTACGCGAAGGCGATGGCACCGAACTTCAAGCGATGTTGTCTTTGGACAAGGTCGGACAAGAAGTTCTTGATTCATGGAAATCAGATATTGATTTAGGTGACATCGTTTCAATTACTGGCGAGATCATTACATCTAAGCGTGGCGAGCTTTCTATCTTGGCTAATTCATGGACTTTGGCATCCAAGTCATTGCGACCATTGCCAAATGATCACAAGCCAATGTCAGAAGAAACCCGCGTTCGTATGCGTTATGTAGATTTGATTGTTCGACCAGAGGCTCGCAGTAATGCACGTTTGCGACCTACCGTTATGAAATCTCTTCGCGATACTTTTGATAAGGCTAACTTCATTGAAGTTGAAACTCCCATGCTTCAGGTGATGCATGGTGGAGCCGCGGCTCGTCCATTCAAGTCGTTTTCAAACGCATATGACATGGATCTGTACCTACGAATTGCGCCAGAGCTTTTCCTAAAGCGCTGCGTAGTAGGTGGAATCGAACGTGTTTTTGAGATCAACCGTAACTTCCGTAACGAAGGCGCAGATTCTTCGCACTCACCAGAGTTTGCGATGATTGAAAGTTACATGGCTTATGGCGACTGGATGTCGATCGCTGACCTAACTCGTACCCTGGTTCAAAACGCAGCTATGGCAGTTGCTGGTTCACATGTTGTTACCCACCACGATGGTCGCCAAGCAGATCTAGGTGGCCAGTGGAAGCAAATCTCCTTGTACGACGCTATTTCTAATGGTGTTGGCGAGAGCGTTACAGCCCTTACCCCGTATGCAGATTTGAAGAAGATTGCCGAAAAATTAGGCATGAAGATTGATCCAAAGTGGATCACAGGAAAACTAGCAGAAGAGATCTTCGAACATGTTGCTCGTCACTTGTTGGTTGAACCTACATTTGTTATGGGCTTCCCAGTTGATACATCACCACTAGTACGTGCACACCGCGAACTTCCGGGTGTTGCCGAAAAATGGGATTTATATATTGATGGATTTGAACTTGCAACAGGTTATTCAGAGCTGATTGATCCAGTTGTGCAACGTGATCGTTTAGTAGAACAAGCATCACTTGGTTCAAAGGGTGATTTAGAAGCGATGCAAGTAGATGAAGATTTCTTGCGTGCCATGGAATTTGCAATGCCTCCAACTGGCGGAATGGGAATGGGTGCAGATCGTTTACTCATGGCACTTACTGGTCTTGGTATTCGTGAAACTATTTTGTTCCCACTTGTTAAGCCCGAAGTTGATTAACCAATGCAGATTCGTCCAGCGCGTACCAGCGACATTAAAGGCATTCGCCAATTAATTGATTCTTATGCACCGCAAGGTCGTTTGCTTTCAAAAGAAACAGTAACTCTGTATGAAAGCGTTCAAGAATTCACAGTTGCAGTTGAAGGTGACAAAGTTGTTGGTTGCGGCGCACTACACGTTCTTTGGGAAGATTTAGCAGAAGTTCGTACCGTCGCTGTTTCAGAAGAACTTCGTGGCAAAGGTGTTGGACATCAAATCTTGGATTCAATCATTCAGCGCGCGCAGAACATCGGAGTTAAGAGAATTTTCTGCTTAACATTTGAAACAAAGTTTTTCGGTCGCCATGGTTTTGAAGTAATTGAAGGAACACCGGTTGAACCCGAGATTTATAAGGAACTCCTGCGTTCCTACGATGCTGGTGTGGCCGAATTCTTGGATCTTGAGTCGGTAAAGCCCAATACCCTGGGAAATACCCGAATGCTCAAAAAGCTATAGGGGCCCAGATTTAGTCCGATTTCGGGCATAACACCGCCACATTTGGGGTTATAAGGGACAGAGCAATTCCGCCTCGCGAGCGTAGCCCCGCAGGTATTAGGCTTAACGAAAGAACGATCCAAAGGAGCACCGCCCATGTTTGAGCGCTTTACAGACCGAGCCCGTCGCGTTGTCGTGCTGGCCCAAGAAGAAGCACGCATGCTCAACCACAACTACATCGGCACCGAGCACATTCTGCTGGGATTAATCCACGAAGGTGAAGGCGTTGCTGCAAAGGGTCTAGAAGCACTTGGCATCTCACTCGAAGGCGTGCGCGCACAAGTTGAAGAAATTATTGGCCAAGGTCAGCAAGCTCCAAGTGGTCACATTCCATTTACTCCGCGCGCAAAGAAAGTTCTTGAACTCTCACTTCGCGAAGCGTTGCAGTTAGGTCACAACTACATTGGAACCGAACACATCCTGCTTGGATTGATCCGCGAAGGTGAAGGCGTTGCTGCACAAGTTCTCGTAAAGCTTGGTGCAGATCTAAATCGTGTTCGCCAACAAGTTATCCAACTTCTTTCTGGTTACCAAGGAAAAGAAGCTGTACAAACTGGTGGACCAGCAGAAGGAACTCCATCTACATCTTTAGTACTTGATCAATTTGGTCGCAATCTGACACAAGCAGCACGTGAAGGAAAGCTAGATCCAGTCATTGGTCGCGAGAATGAAATCGAGCGCGTGATGCAGGTTCTTTCACGTCGTACAAAAAACAACCCAGTTCTAATCGGAGAACCAGGTGTTGGTAAGACCGCGGTTGTTGAAGGCCTTGCACAAGCAATTTACAAGAATGATGTTCCAGAAACTTTGAAGGATAAGCAGTTGTACTCACTTGATTTGGGTGCACTTGTTGCAGGAAGTCGTTACCGTGGAGATTTCGAAGAGCGCCTAAAGAAGGTTCTGAAAGAAATCAAAACTCGCGGCGACATCATTCTTTTCATCGATGAAATTCACACACTTGTAGGCGCAGGAGCTGCAGAAGGTGCAATTGATGCCGCAAGCATCCTGAAGCCAATGCTTGCCCGCGGTGAGCTACAGACAATTGGTGCAACAACTCTTGATGAGTACCGCAAGCATGTCGAAAAGGATGCAGCGCTAGAGCGCCGTTTCCAGCCAATTCAGGTGAAGGAGCCATCAGTTGCTCACACCATTGAAATTTTGAAGGGTCTTCGCGATCGCTACGAAACTCACCACCGTGTATCAATTACTGATGGTGCGCTCGCAGCGGCTGCAAATATGGCTGATCGCTATGTTTCAGATCGTTTCTTGCCAGACAAGGCGATCGACCTCATTGATGAAGCGGGATCACGACTTCGCATTAAGCGCATGACAGCACCGGCTGAACTTCGCGAATTTGATGACAAGATCGCAAGTGCTCGTAAAGAAAAAGAGTCTGCAATCGATGGTCAGGATTTTGAATTAGCTGCAACGCTTCGCGATAAGGAAAAGAACTTGATCGCCGAAAAGCATGAGGCTGAAAAGAATTGGAAAGCAACAGATCTAGATAAGGTCACCGAAGTTGATGAAGAACTCATCGCACAGGTGCTTTCACTGTCAACTGGAATTCCAGTATTCAAACTGACAGAAGAAGAGACTGCTCGTTTGCTTCGCATGGAGGATGAACTGCACAATCGTGTTATCGGACAGGATCAAGCGATCAAGGCGTTGTCACAAGCAATTCGTCGTACTCGCGCAGGTCTAAAGGATCCACGTCGTCCAGGCGGATCATTTATCTTCGCTGGTCCTTCAGGTGTTGGTAAGACCGAACTTTCTCGCACACTTGCTTCATTCTTGTTTGGTGATCAAGACGCATTGATTCAACTTGATATGTCTGAATACTCAGAGCGTCACACCGCATCTCGTTTGTTTGGTGCACCTCCGGGGTATGTCGGATATGACGAGGGCGGACAGCTCACTGAAAAGGTACGTCGCCGTCCATTCTCAGTTGTTCTCTTCGATGAAATTGAAAAGGCGCACCCAGATATCTTCAACTCACTTCTACAAGTACTTGAAGAAGGTCACTTAACTGATTCGCAGGGGCGAAAAGTAGATTTCAAGAACACCGTCATCATCATGACAACAAACCTTGGTACTCGTGACATCTCTAAGTCACTCGGGCTTGGCTTTGCTAATAGCGATGATGACCTAACTAATTACGAGCGCATGAAGGCCAAGGTTGGCGACGAACTTAAGTCACACTTCCGTCCTGAATTCCTCAACCGTATCGATGACATCATCGTGTTCCACCAGTTGACTAAGCCACAAATCATTCAGATCGTTGATTTGATGCTTAAGAACCTTGATGATCGTTTGCATGCAAAGGACATGGGCATCGAGCTCACCCCAGCTGCGAAGGATCTTCTTGCAGAGCGTGGTTACGATCCATTGCTAGGCGCACGTCCATTGCGTCGTGTAATTCAGCGCGAGATCGAAGATGGATTGTCAGAGCGCATTTTGTTTGGTGAACTAAAGCCAGGCGAGATCATCGTTGTAGATGTTGAGGGCATTGGCGCGGAAGCGACCTTTACTTTCAAGGGAGCACCTAAGGCAACTCTGCCTGATACTCCTGAAGATCTCGCTGAAGCACCAACCGCTTAATTAACTACCTAGTTTTTTAAGTGCGTCGCCGCTAACGCGATAGACCGTCCACTCATCCATTGGTACTGCGCCTAGGGATTTGTAGAAGTCGATGCTTGGTTGATTCCAATCCAGAACCCACCACTGCAATCTTTCATAATCACGTTCTACGCAAATCTTTCCTAATTCTTTTAGGAAAGCTAAACCGTAACCCTTGCCGCGATATGCAGGATCTACGTAGAGATCCTCAAGATAGATACCTGGTTTACCAACCCATGTTGAGTAATTGAGGAACCAAATAGAAATGCCAACTACAAGACCGTTATCTTCTGCAACATGGCAATATGCAACTGGATTGTCACTAAAGATTGATTGCTCAATCTGCTCGAGTGTTGCTTTGGCTTCTAGGGGAGCTTTCTCGTACTCAGCTAAGTCCTTAATCAGCTGATGTATACGTGGAACATCCTCTTTAGTTGCATAGCGAATCATTGCGGCAGTCTATATCGCTTGCGGGGAAGTGCCTGAATTAGTTGGTCTACAAGCAGTGTTTTAAGCGCTTTTTCGACCTGTGATTCATTGGGCCACAGCTTTTTGATCGCAGACTCTGTCAATGATTCATTCTCGCGCAAAGCTTGAACAATTGTTCCGCGACACTTGCGATCTGTGCCATGCCAATCTTGAGACTTTCTTACTAGATCTGTTTTTGGGTAACCGTTTTTACGCCAATTACATTGACCAATGATTGGACAAAATTCACAGGTCGGATTCTTTGATGTGCAGACTAATGCACCAAGCTCCATCGTTGCAGCTGCCCACACATGTGCATTCTTTTCAGGCAAAATTGCTAAGCGGCGCGCTTTTTCTTTTGCAGTCGGTGCTGGTTTTGGATGTTCTTCGCCATCTATTGCACGTCCAAGTAAGCGTCTAATGTTTACATCCATAACTAAAGATCGTTGTTCGAAAGCAAAAGCTGCAATTGCAGCAGCGGTGTATTCACCAATTCCTGGCAGCAACTGAAGAGTTTCTTGGTCTTCTGGAACTTGATTGTTGAAATCTTCCGCAATGATTTGGGCAGCAGCATGTAATCGAAGTGCACGACGTGGATAACCCAGACGCCCCCAAGCTGTAATTACTTGAGCCGGTGTTGCTTTTGCTAAATCTTTTGGAGTTGGCCAGCGTTGCATCCATTCGTGCCATTTCGGGAGCACGCGATTAACCGGAGTTTGTTGCAACATGTATTCGCTGACCATCACACCCCATGGTGTTGTGTTACGCCAAGGAAGATCTCGTTTGTTTTTCTTAAACCAAGTAAGAATTGGTTTTTCTAGCGAGCTCATTCGCCGGTGATTTTTACCCGTTTTAGTGCGGCATCAAGGCGTGAAACTTCAACGATCTCCATGCCATCAATCTTTGTATCTGATCCAGTTGGAACTAACGCGCGCTTAAAGCCAAGTCGGTAGGCCTCTTGAAGCCTGCGATTTACACCGCTTACCTTGCGGATTTCTCCAGCTAAACCAACTTCACCAATTGCAACCAAATCTGATGGAAGTGCTAAACCTTTTGCAGCAGATGCGACCGCCAAAGCAAGAGCTAAATCAGCTGCTGGCTCGGTCATTTTCATGCCACCAACAGTTGCTGCATAAACATCACGTCCACCAACGCGGATATTGGCGCGTAGTTCTAGGACCGCAAGGGTCATTGATGTGCGGGCCGAGTCCAAACCAGATACAACTCGGCGTGCGTTTCCATAATCATTTTCACGACCTGCAGATACCAAGGCTTGGATTTCGGCAAGCAAAGGACGACGACCTTCGAGAGTTACGGTTACGCAGGTTCCGGGAACCGGTTCGGCATGACGCGAAGTAAACAAACCTGTTGGATCTAGTACTGATTCGATGCCGGTGTCACTTAAGTCAAAGCATCCAACTTCATCCGATGCGCCAAAACGATTCTTAATTGCACGGATTAAGCGAAGACGTGAATGACGTTCGCCTTCAAACTGTAAAACAACATCAACAATGTGTTCTAGCAAGCGAGGGCCGGCAATTGATCCATCTTTAGTTACATGTCCAACTAGTAGCAAAGTGATGTCGCGATCTTTACAAATACGAATCAACGCGCCCGCAACTTCACGAACTTGAGTTACACCACCTGGCGCACCATCTGCTGCCGAACTGCCAATAGTTTGTACCGAGTCAATAATCAACAGTTGTGGTTTAACAGAATCGATGTGCGCAATGACTGCACCCAAATCTGTTTCGGATGCAAGAAATAATTGTGGGTCAATTGCATTAATTCGCTCTGCGCGAAGTCGTACCTGCGATGCTGATTCTTCACCACTGATATACAACGCAGGGATTCCTTTTGACGCAGTTTGTGCTGCAACTGAAAGCAAAAGCGTTGATTTACCAACACCTGGTTCACCAGCAAGCAAAATTGCAGCTCCTGGAACTAATCCACCACCAAGCACCCGATCTAATTCGGATACTCCGGTTGCACGTGCATGTGCAGCCGATAGATCTACATCGCCAATAGGAGTTGCTTTAGCGGTTACATTTCCTGCGACTAATGAAAGTTTTTTCGGAGCTGCGATTTCTTCAACTGAACCCCAAGCTTGGCATTCACCGCAGCGACCAACCCATTTTTGGGATGTCCATCCGCACTCGGTGCAGCGGAATGGTTCTTTTTCTACCTTGGCCATGAGGTAACCCTATGACAAGGCACTGACTATTTCTTCTGGGCGGCCAAAGTTGCTGGATGCTGAATGATAAATAGTGGAAGTGAGCGTGCAGCGGCATCTCGGATGTGTTCCATTCGGACATCACACAAGCGTGCTAATTCGGCGTAGGCATCCTTACCCATCAACAATTCAAGTTCATACTTGTTAGAGATATAAACAGGCTGTGTGCCAACGTGTGCATCACTGTTACTTGTGCAGTACCAGTCGAAATCATCGCCGCCATCGCCCCATGCAAGACGTTCGTACTCACCAATTACAGTTACAGAATATTCACGCTCGCCATATTCGCGCGTTTCAAAGCTACGACGCAATGGCAACTGCCAGCAAACATCTGGCTTTGTGTCAGCAAAGTGCTTTCCGTCGCGTTGTGCAACATGGTGCAGCACGCAACCAAATGATCCAGTGAAACCTTCGGCTTCATAACCTTTACGGTTCAAGAAAATACAACCATCTTCTACGCGACGAGTTTTGCGTTCACCATCTTCATCTTTTTCTGAAATTCTTAATGGGCCACCAGGCTTCTTTGGACGAGCCTCGTTGTAGTACTGCCACATATCTGGAGTTAAGTAAGCAGCAGCTTTAACTGTGCGCGCTTCATCATCTTCATCGGTGTACATCGCACCTTCGGTACAACAGCCCGAATTTGGTTGATTCTTAAAGACACCTTGGCAACCGTCGCCATAAATACAAGTCCAGTATGAAGTTAACCAAGTGAGATCGCACTTAAAGATTGTCTCTTCATCGTTGGGGTCAAAGAATTCAACCCAATCACGCGCAAATCCTGCTTTAACTTCTGACATAGTCGCAGAGCCTACAGGCATAAAGGATAGACTTGTTACATGGATCAGCAATCAAAGGTTGCCGTTATCGGTGCCGGTGTAATGGGTGAGGCCCTTATTGCCGCTTTGATTTCATCTGGAGTTAAGCCGGATCACATCACAATCTCTGAAAAGCGCGAAGATCGTGTACAAGAGCTGATTTCGAAGTATTCAATTAAAGCTGCAGCACTTAACGCCAATGTTTCAGATGCCGATGCACTTTTATTGGTTGTAAAACCACAAGACATGGCAACAGTTCTTGAAGAAATTAAGGGTTCAATCAATCCAAAAGCAGTCGTGATCACCTTTGCTGCTGGCAAGACAATTTCCTTTATTAGCAATGGCATTGGAACAGGCAATCCTGTTGTTCGAGTTATGCCAAATACTCCGACACTGGTTGGCAAAGGTATGGCCGCAGCATCTATGGGCGCAGGTGTTTCAGCTGCACAACGTGACTTCGTACTCGGATTTCTAGCCGCAACTGGCACAGTAATTGAAGTTGCTGAAGATCTACAAGATGCAGTAACTGCCACAAGCGGTTCTGGACCTGCTTACTTCTTTGCCTTTGTCGAAGCGATGGTTGCTGGTGCACAAGAACTCGGGCTTTCTGAAAAAGATGCGACAACTCTTACAGTTCAAACACTGCTTGGCGCTGCGACCTTGCTTGAAGAATCTGGAAAGAGCGCCACGACTTTGCGAGAAAATGTAACTAGCCCTAATGGCACAACCGCTGCTGCGCTTGCATCTTTTGGTAGTGACAATTTGAATTCTATGGTTGCTAAAGCAATGAAGGCGGCCCGCGATCGTTCGCAGGAATTAGCGTGAAACGCTTACTTTCCTTTGTATTAATTGCAGCTTTTCTTGTCGCTCCCGCGGCTCATGCAGCTCCAAAAAAGATTGCTGTAAAGCCACTTCAATTAATGACAACTGTAGGCACACCTGAAGAAGTAAGTGGAGTAGTTGCTTCTGGCAAGAGTTTGATTGTCTATGGAAGCAAAGCAGCTAAAGCTTATGCACGTGCTGTAGATACGACTGGAAAAGAACTGTGGAATCTTTCACTAGATCAATCTCTGGCATCTATCGCTACCGCAGCAGTAGTTGATTCAGTTGGCGACATTTGGATTGCCGGTGCTACACCTTTAGCGCTGGGTTTGACTTCACCGAGTCCAGTAGCAACTCCGATAAATCCTGATAATGCTGCTGCAGTTCCAACAACAAATATAGGTAATTTGCAGGCTGTCACACTGTGGAGAGTAACTGCTGTGGGCGTGCTTTCCGGAACAAATACTTTGCCAACAAGTTCAGTTGTATTTCCAACAGCTATCTCGGTAGATCGAAATGGTGCATCTATTGTTGGAATCATCGGAACCGAAAAAGGCAGCGCAGGATTCATTGTTAACACTGATAAAGCTGGGTTGTTTGGCAAACTTCTACAAATTGGCTTGGCGTCAACAACTGCAGATGCGGTTGTTCGGCATACCGATGGAAGCTTCACCGTGGCAGGTTCAAGTAGTGAAACTTTAGCGGGCAAGAAAGTTGCGGGCGTGACAGATGGCGTTCTGATCAAAATTTCAAAGGCGTTGAAAATTACTAGCGTCGTTCGAAGTTCAGCCGTCAAAGGAAAAAGAATCTGGAATAGCGCAACATCTACATTGCTATTAGGTGGCGAAGTTGTTGCGGGCGGAAAAGCAGAAACTGCGATAACAAAATTTACGACTTCCTTTGCACCAACTTGGACTTATCGTTTTGCTTCGACTGGTCCGGCAGTAACAGTTGGTTCGACTTATGCGGCATTTATCTCTACAGGTCCAACGGCTCAACTCAACTGGAACCCAAAGGTTGCGACACCACTACTTCTGACTTTTAATGCAAAAGGCACGGTTGTAGCGGCCGATAGCGGGCCAATAGGGCAGAAAGAACTCCTTGGAGCCATACTTTCAAAGGAGTTAGGGCTTTTAGTGGTCACAGCAAGCGCAGATACGGTTTCGATTTTTACCCTGATTACGCGGTAACCTAAACCCCCGCACACACAGTGCGTACATTAGAAATGAGAGCGTGACATATGGGTTCCGTAATTAAGAAGCGACGCAAGCGCATGGCGAAGAAGAAGCACAAGAAGCTTCTGAAGAAGACTCGCATTCAGCGCCGTAACGCTAAGTAAAAAATTACGGTTTAAGAAGTGCAAGTTTGCCATTTATGGTGGCAAGCACATATTTAACTTTGTTTACAGTCACCCAAGCGCTCTGAGTAGGTTCAGGGCCTTGGGTGCTGCTAACTAAGCGGATAGCAGATTGGCCAAGATCCTTCTTGCTTGTATCTAGAGCACATAATCTTTCTTGGCAATTGAAAATAATTGTTTTTCCATCAGTGGCTAAATACTTATCTGGGGTTCCGAAGTTTTCAGTGGTCAGCTTGTAAATCTTTGTGGAATCTTTGAGCCAAGTCCAACGGATTTGATTTGGCTTTGGCGCTGATGCCGCAGAAGCAGCCAGCCAGGTTGCAAATACACCCGAAGAAGTTCTGGCTAATGCAACATCAAAACCAAAAACCAACGCTTCTTCAGTTGAGATATCCAATGTTTGATACTGCCAAGCGGTTGGCTCAATCGTGTTTCGCGTTGCAATTCGAATCGCACCTGAAGTTATTTCCTTCTTTTGATTCATCGAAAGGACAGAATCATAAGCAACGTATGTTGTGTTTCCATCAAAAATTGCCTGAACATGGAACCCGACATCTCCAGTTGTTCGGCCATCAGTCTTGCGATCACCATCTACTAATTCATAACGCCAAGAAGCGCTTCTGGTTTTAACTGCGCCTAATAAAACACCTTGGGATTCATCACGGTAGAAGACTTGAACGGCACTTGCAGAAGCCACACAGGCATTAGCCACGCTTACATCACTAGATGTCCGGACTCGAACTGGATCCTCGTAGTTGTTTACAGAGGGACCGTTTCCATCAACAGTTTCGAAAGTGAAGTTTTTGCCATTAAAAGTCGAGTATCGAAGATCTTTTTCAGTGGCATCTGTATAGAAAATGTGCAAAGTTTGCTTTACGCCACTGCCGTTGACACACATACTGATTGCGCCAGAAAGGTTGTGAGTAGTTCTGCCACTGCTGCCACCAGCGCCATCAACAGTTACTTTTCTCCAGCTCTTGCCATCAAATGTTGCAAGCTTTAGGTCACCGCTCTTGGTATCTGTGTATGCAATTGCCGGTCTTCCATTAAAGGTGGTACTTGCAACAGTTTTTCCATCAGCAGCGCTATCAAGAACCGAACTGGTCCAAGCAGCTTGAGGTATCACAGGTTTTGTAATTGCGGGTTCAGAACTACCAAGTGAGTTTTTAGCGATAACACTAAATGTGTACGAAGTTCCATTCTTTAATCCAGTCATAAGAACTGGACTTGATTGAGCCTTTTTTTCCGTGCCAGTCTTTAAGTTCTTAACAATGTATTCAGTTACTTGGGCTGTCCGCAGATTTGCTGGTGGATCAAAAGCAATCAAAGCTGAAGCATTTGATGTGAAAGCTTGTGCGTTACGTGGTGAAAAAGGAAGGTCGGTTGCAATGCCTGCAGGCGGCTTGTTTCGCATATCTTCCATCATGGCTAGCAGCAGTGGTCCCGGCTCTTTAAATATTTCACCAGGGTCAAGGCTTGGAGTCATTACAGAATCCACACCTGACTTTGAAAAAGTAGCTTCGTCCAAGTGCGAAGTTGATGATCCCGCTTCATACCGTGGGGGTGTGTACATCTTGGGCTTAACTCCGCCATTTGCTTTTACACCTAGTGCACCTGACCACACCAAAGAAGTAGTTAAGGCAACGCCAAGTTCTTTAGATGGGGTTGGAAGATCGGCTAATCGACGACCATCGCTGGTTTGAAGGTAAGCATCAAATGGAGTTGGCTGATCCAGGCTTCCTAAACCGAAAAAAGGATCGTAAGCATCGTTAGAGAGAAAACCTAGTCCGTGACCAAGTTCGTGTAAGAAAACAGACTGCAAGTCATATTCACTACTTGATGGAACTCCATCGCCTCTGGAATTCCATGTGGCTGCAGAATTAACTTGAATAATTATTTCTGGATTCTTTTTATCTAAATCTCTTCCTGCTAGTGCATTTGCAAGTGCTGAGGGATACCAAAGAGATGGATCAGGTGCGCCAGAAAATGCAGAGAAGAAGCTGCCTGGGCGCGCACTACCTAAAACACCCCAGGAACTTGAACGCCCCCACGAAGCATCAACTGAGATTACAACTGAAGATTTAAAGTTTGCAGACCAAACATCAATCGAGGCTTGAACCTCTTTCTTCGCCCATTCGGGAAAGTTGTTGTACTTAACCTGAAAATTAGATTTAACTTCAAGATTCTTGCTTTTTGTCGGAGTTGGAACCGTTGTTACAGGTTGCGTACCTGCGTAGATATGCCCCCACGTTGTTGCAGGGATTTGTTTGAAGGCCAGTGCAGGTGCAGTAGGTGCGGTTAACAGGGCAAGAATTAATGCGCCAGCAAGAGCAATAGGCCCCATTTTCTTTAAGCGCATCATGGTCACACGCTATCAGGGCTCTAAGCGTGGTTTAAGGTCAGGGGTAGGAAATACCAATTCTCTATGCAAATTAGCAGGGTCGAAAGGGCGAATTAATGACCATCGTGACAATTTATGGCCGAACTGGTTGCCATCTTTGTGAAGATGCATTAAAGGTTTTACAGTCCCTTAAAGCTGAATTGAATTTTGAAATTGAAGAAATTCTGATTGATGGAAACGAAGAGTTACAAGCTTTATATGGAGAACAGATTCCCGTTACACACATTGATGGAATTCACCATGATTATTGGCGAGTAGATCCAGAAAGATTTAGATCTTCCCTTGAAAAACATCGTCAGCGTCAATAATTTTGTAAGAATAACCTTGTTCAGCTAAAAAGCGCTGACGATTCTGTGCAAAATCTTGATCGATAGTGTCACGTGAAATTACAGAATAAAACTTAGCCCCGCGGCCATCTGATTTAGGACGCAGGATTCGACCTAAACGTTGTGCTTCTTCTTGACGGCTACCAAATGCACCTGAGACCTGAATTGCAATGGTTGCATCTGGTAAATCAATCGAAAAGTTCGCTACTTTAGAAACTACCAAACACTTAATCTCGCCAGTTCTAAACTTATTGAATAGAATCTCTCGCTCTTTAATGGGCGTTTCACCTTTAATCAAAGGTGCACCTAGAACTTCGGACAACTCATCTAGTTGATCGATGTATTGGCCAATTACCAAGACCTGATCATCAACGTGTTTTTCAACCAGGGCTTCAACTACATCACGCTTTGTGCGTGTAGTCGCACAGTTTCTGTAGCGGTTCTCGGGTTCGGCAGTTGCATACGCTAGCCGCTCAGTTTCAGTCAGATTTACTCGAACTTCAATGCATTCAGCCGGAGCTATATAGCCCTGCGCTTCGATCTCTTTCCAAGGGACATCAAATCTTTTGGGACCAATAAGTGAGAAGACTTCACCTTCCATGCCATCTTCTCTTACCAAAGTTGCGGTCAGACCTAAACGGCGGCGAGATTGAATGTCTGCAGTAAAACGGAAGATTGGAGCAGGCAGTAGATGAACTTCATCATAAATAATCAAACCCCAGTCATATGAATCAAAGAGATCTAAGTGGGCATAAACGCCATTCTTTTTCTTTGTCATAACTTGGTAAGTAGCAATAGTTACAGGGCGAATCTCTTTCTTTGAACCTGAATACTCGCCAATTTCATCCTCATTTAAGGTAGTGCGCTTTAGTAATTCATCACGCCATTGACGTGCAGCAACAGTGTTGGTTACCAAGATCAACGTTGTTGCCTTGGCGTGTGCCATGGCGGCGGCTCCGACAATTGTTTTTCCTGCACCACACGGAAGAACAACTACACCTGAACCACCATGCCAGAATCCTTCAGCAGCTAACTCTTGGTACGGACGAATCTTCCAATCCTTTTGCACCAAACTAATCTCATGAGCTTGTCCATCTACGTAGCCCGCGAAGTCTTCAGCTGGCCAACCCAGACGCAAGAGTGATTGCTTGATCTGACCGCGTTGACTTGGCAGGACGGTAATTGTTTCAGCATCAATGCGTGCGCCAAGCAGCGGAGCTATTTTCTTTGCTCGAATTACTTCTTCTAAAACTGCAGTATCGGTTGTTATCAAAATCAATCCATGAACTGGATCCATTTCAAGTCGCAAGCGTCCATACCTTGACATTGTTTCGGCAACATCAATCAGAATTGAATGAGGTACGGCATACCTTGAATACTTAATCAAGGTGTCAATGACCTGCTCTGCATCATGTCCTGCAGCACGTGCGTTCCACAATCCAAGTGGAGTCAAACGATAAGTATGAATGTGTTCGGGGGAGCGCTCTAACTCGGCAAATGGAGCGATTGCTCGACGACATTCAACTGACATTGGATGGTCGATATCGAGCAGAAGCGTCTTGTCGCTCTGAACAATTAGTGGACCATCAGTCATTAAGTAAATCCTTTATTAGCGCATGTAATAGTTTGCTGCGATCTTCAAGGGTACTGATGTCTACCCATTCATGCGCGGCGTGCGCTCCATCTCCAACTGCACCCAGACCATCTAGAACTTGTGCGCCCGCAGCTGCAGCAAAGTTTCCATCACTCGCACCGCCCACGGATACATGGCCCAATGGTGGCATTCCAAGTGACTGAGCAACTTTTTCAGCACGCTCGTATAAAGCCATAGTTGCTGAAGTTTCTAGTGGGGGGCGATTGAAACCACCGGTAACTTCATAACGAGTAGCTGCATTTACTGGTTTCAAAGCTTTGATTGCAGCATCTACACGTTGCAGATCTGCCATTGAATAAGAACGAATATCAATATCTAGTACAGCTAAATCGGGAACAGTGTTTGTTGTATTTCCGGCACGTAAAGTTGTTGGAACAACTGTTGTTCCGTGCTCTGGATTCTCCATGGCTGCAATTGCTAAAACCGCATGTGCAATTTCAGTTGTTGCGTTAACGCCCTTTTCTGGTTCCAGACCTGCATGTGAAGCCTTGCCATGAATTTTGACTTGGTACATCGCTGTACCTTTTCTTCCGGTCTTAACTTTTCCATTAAGAGTTGCCTCTAAAACCAAGACAGCTTTTGCTTTTGCAGAAATCTCTTTGATGAACTCTTTACTGGTTGCGCTACCAGTTTCTTCATCGGTTGTTGCAATGAGCGCGGCGTTGCCAGTGATTCCCTTCATCGCATACAAAGCTTGAATGAATCCTGCCTTCATATCGAAAACTCCTGGGCCACGTGCAGCAATGCCATCTACCTGCCACAAAGGTTGAAATGAACCCTTTGGCCACACCGTATCTAAATGTGCAAGCACGATTACATCAGGAGTTGAAGAACCCCACCAAAAAACAGGACGACCATTTACTTCACGGATTTCAGCGGACTTTCCTAAGACGCGTGCTGCAATGTCATTTGCCAATGCGATGACATCGCGGCATGCCTGAAGATCTTCAGTTGGTGATTCCAACTTAACTAACGCTTCGAGGTCGGCCAACATGGGATAAGTCTATAGCGGTGCTACGCCGGTGATGCGTGGAATTCTGAAGGATTGGACCTCGCCCGTTGCATGATCCTTGGCAATTAAGGCCCCAGCGCTAATGCGGATCGGATCGATTATTCGATGCGTAACTCCACCATTGTTATCGGCATAACCGATAGACAGGGTTTTTTCATCAGTGATGAATTGATTAAGAATTTCCATAGTTTCATTTGCAGTTGTTCGCGGCAGCTGCCCTAAAGCTTCACTGGCAACTTGGCGAAGTTTAGATTGGCGATGTGTTGATTTTTCGCCGGTGCGTAAAACTCGGATTGCCGCACTAATTGCATCTTCTGTTGGAGTTTCAATTTCACCAATTATGCGTGGTGGTCTTGGCTTAGCAATTGATCGGTTTGATTTCGGTCCGGTCAACACCATTCCGCTGGCCGACTCACCGGCAGGCAAGTAACCTGTTTCTCTTAAGACTCGCATCGCATCGGTTGCATCCATGTCGCAGATAACAACTTCGGGTGCGATGCGTCGCAAAGACAATATTTCTAATTTTTTGTCATTCATGATTTGAGAAATTAAAGCTGTATCTTCGCAGCGAATAAATGATGATGTGTTTCCAACGCGAAGTTTTCCATGCTTTTTTGCAACATCGGCAATCAGATATTCAAGAGGTTGTGGCATTGGTGTTTTTGAAGTCTTAACAAGAAAACTCTTAATCTCATCACCAGTTTTGCCATGATCTAAAGCCCGACGAATTGTTGCTTCGGTAAATCGATAAACAGTTGCGCCTCCGCGACTTTCAATTTCAGCCATCATTGCTAGCGCTTGAGAAATCTCGTGCTCTAATGGTCCCGGCGCAATTGCGGTGTTATCGCTTTGAATCAAAATGTGATCAACTGTCTTTGGAAGATCCTCGTTTATTGAACTGAGATCATCACCGTTCAGAAATTCCAGACCAAACTTAGAGATCGCACCTTGACCGGTAATGCCCAACCATTCGGCTTCTCGCAGCGTCCATTCAGCTAACTCTTCTTGCAAGGAAGAGTTTCTACGCACAGGAGCCCGCCAAGAGATAACCTCTTTGAAACTCTTCCATTCTGGAGCAATACCTATGTTTTCACGCAAGAGATCTAGCGTTAAAGCGCGCACACGAGCGGCATTAACTCGGTCAAGTTCTGGGCCAAGTGCGGCAACATTTTTGGCCTCTGCTCGACCTACTAATCCACTTACACGCGAGGTAATCAACCACTGAGATGCCAACATTTGCCAACGATCGGCCGGAGTTTGCATCAACCAGATATCAAATTTGTTGCTTGGTAAAATTCTTTCATCCGCATCAATACTTACAAGTGATGCAAGGTAGGCAAGTTCTGCAATGAAAGCTGTACAAGATTCATCGACACCTAAGTGATTTGAAATAATTTTCAGTTCTCTAACACCAAGACCACCTGCTCTTAATGCATCGGCAGGTTCATCTGCCCAGAAGTTAAGTAACTCTTCAACCCAACGAAGCACAGTTGAAACATTTGCAATTGCTGCAAGATTTACTTGTTTTTCATCGCGCTTACTACCGCTCAACTTCGGCTGATTAACAAATCGCTCTTTATGAACTTTTCCTCCACGAAGATGAATTGCAACTTCGCGGGTCAAGATCACTGTTCGCTGATCAAGTGGAACTAAGAACTTTTGATCAAGAAGCCAAGCAACTCCAGGACCTGGATTTTTAATATCACCAACACTGCCACGTGGAGGTCCCCACGTTAATCGCTCCAAAACTTTCTTTGCATCCGCTGGTGCATCATCGATCTCACTCAATTTCAGTTTTGCTAAGGATGATGGCCCAAGACCTGCTGGCTCTGCACCCATTACTTCGCGTAATTGTGTAGGTAAGCGCATTCCATCATCTGATGGATAGATCAAACCAATCATTACCAAATGAGCTAGCGCAGATTTCGCTTCTTTTTCGGTCAATGCCACGACTTGTTTTTCGGTGAAAGGTTCATTGATGGATGCAGCAGCTTCTAGTACTTGGTACTGCCATTGGTTGAGCGAATCAATCGCTCGCGCAAGACTTGGCGCAGAACAGGCACGAACCGCAAGGGATGCAATGTCAGAAGGTACCGGGGTAATCAGATCAGGTCGTGTGTTGAAAAGATTTAAGAAGGCAGCATCATCAACGCTACGTAAGTAGTCGGAGAAGGAGCGCATTTCCATAACTTGCCTACATTACTGGCATATTGGGTGTTCTTGTTAATTAGCCTCTACGTTTACGCGGGGTAAGCCAGGTTCCAAGAGCTGCCAGTCGAACAACAATTGGCGAGATAGCTTTACCAATAAATCGTGCCTTACGAAAATCGTGGATCGGCCAACCCTCTGCCATTGCACGCAAACCAAGCAGGGCATCGGGATTAATTGCTGATGGATGTCCAACACATTGCAAGAGCGGAAGATCATTATTGCTATCTGAAAAAGCTAGACATTCAGTTAAATCAAAGCCCTTTTCTTTTGCAAGCTGGGTAACTGCAACCGCTTTCTCTTTGCCGTGCAACAACGCACCATTCATACGACCGGTATAAATCCCATCGCTAATTTCTGCTTTACTGCCAAGCGCACCTGTCAGACCTAAACGTTCCGCGATGATCACTGCCATATCTTCTGGAGCCGCTGTAACTAAATAGACTTCAATGCCTTCGGCAACTAAAGATTGAGCAATATCAATTGTTCCTTGCCAAATTGCTGGCGAAACATATTCATCATAAATTTCTTGAGCAATTGCTTCGATATCTTTTACGTTGTGCCCACCAATGAAATCTGTCGCGGCATCTTGAAATCTTTGGATCTCTTCGGTGTTCTCTTTGCCCGTTAAGCGAAATCTCAGGTTGGCTAAAACAAATCGAGAAATATCCTTCTTGGTGAAGTAACCACGCTGATACATACCTCGGCCCAAGAAGTAAATTACTGAACCGCGGATAAGCGTGTTATCGACATCAAAGAAGGCAGCCCGTTTGCTCGTGAGTGCCATGTCACTACCTTAGCGAGAGAAGTGCTTTAGGGACGCTTTATGCTTTACCAATGAGTTCAACGGTGCATGTAGTTCGTCATGGTGAAGTCCATAATCCTGACAAGATTTTGTATGGTCGCCAGCCTGGTTGGAGATTGTCTGAGCGTGGGCAAGAGATGGCACAAACAATCGGCGAATGGTCTAAGAGTTTAAATCTAGGTGCTCTTCACGTCTCACCCCTTCAGCGTGCTCAAGAAACCGCAGCACCTATTGCCGCCGCGCACAACATTTCGATTACTACAGACGATCGTTTAATTGAAGCAGCAAACATTTTTGAAGGAAAACCATTTGGAGTTGGTGATGGAGTTTTGCGTCATCCCGCAGCGTGGAAACATTTGTGGAATCCCTGGAAACCTTCGTGGGGAGAACCATACGAGGAACAGATCTCTCGGATGCTTGCAGCAATCTTTGCAGCAAACAAAGCTGCCAATGGTAAAGATGCAATTTGTGTATCTCACCAACTTCCTATCTGGATCTTAAGAAGTGCAATTGAAAATCGTCGGCTACTTCATGATCCTCGTAAACGAGAGTGCAGCTTGGCATCTGTGACAAGTGTTCACTTTGATGACGAAGGAATGATTTCTGGTCTTTCATATTCAGAGCCTGCTGGCCATTTATTGCCTGAGAAGAAGTAATGAAAAGATTCGCCGCATTCTTGGTGCTCGCATTCGCATTAACGGCATGTGGCGGCGGCGGCAGTTCAACTTCTGAAGAAAGTTTTGTCTCAGGTGATGGATCTACGACATTCATCAAGATTTCAGATCGAAAGATTGCACCTGCAATTACTGGAATGACCTTGTCCGGAGAGAATTACACATACAACAAAGACCGAGTTGCTGTGGTTAATGTTTGGGCGTCATGGTGTTCACCTTGTCGCGCAGAAGCTCCAACCTTGGTTGCTTTGGCAAACAAATATACAGATGTTGCCTTCATTGGAATCCTGACTCGCGATAATCCAGCTAACGCTGAAGCTTTCGAACGTAGATTTAATATTCCTTACCCAACAGTTATTGATGACTCAATTCTGCTTGGTTTTAAAGGCTCATTACCGGCAAATGCAATTCCCACGACAGTCATTCTGGATAAATCGGGGCTGGTTGCTGCCAGAATCTCTGGCGTTGTTACGGTCGCATCACTTTCTGAATTGATTGAGAAGGTCGCTGCAGAATGAGAGAGTTCTTTGTCGAGCAAATCTTTTCGGGCTTTGTAGTCACGGCTTTTCCCTTCGCATTTATCGCCGGCGTAATTTCATTTCTTTCTCCTTGTGTCCTGCCACTTGTTCCGGGCTATCTATCTTTTGCTGCAGGATTTTCCGCCAGCCGTGGCAAGGTATTGCTTGGCTCAGTGTTATTTGTTTTAGGTTTTAGTTTGGTCTTTGTTTCATATGGCGCAGTATTTGGCGGCCTAGGAAATCAACTCTCTGCAAATGAAGAATTGATTTCGAGAATATTAGGAATTTTGACCATTTTCCTTGGTTTTGTTTTTTATGGTCGCTTTCCATTTTCACCAACGATTCGTCCAAAGATGCGGACAACCGGTGGCCTATTGGGTGCGCCGATGCTCGGTATTCTTTTTGGAATTGGTTGGACGCCATGTATCGGACCCGCACTTGCTGCGGTTCAAACTTTGGCTTTTCAAGAATCAAGCGCGGTACGTGGAGCGATTTTGTCATTTGGTTATTGCCTAGGTTTAGGGCTTCCATTTATTTTGTCAGGATTGTCATTAGATAAGTCGGCAAAGCTTCGTTCATTGATTTACCGCCGCGGTGATGTAATCTCGAAAATTGGTGGAGTATTCCTGATTGCGATTGGTTTGATGCAAGTTTTAGGTTTCTGGAGTCAGATAATGAACTCAATGCGATCTGTAATCTCTGACTTTATTCCGGTGATCTAATGAGCCAGCAAACTCAAATTCCTGAACTAGACAATGTTGGCTTGCTTCGCTTCGCGTGGAGACAGCTAACTAGTATGCGGACAGCTTTAATTCTGCTTCTTCTAGTTGGTATTGCTGCTATCCCGGGATCATTGGTCCCACAAAGAACTCAAAACCCACTTCAGGTAGGGCAATACTTCAAAGATTCACCAGAACAAGCACGTTGGATGGATCGCTTCTATTTGTTTGATGTTTACGGATCACCTTGGTTTAGTGCGATTTACATTCTGCTTTTTATTTCACTGATTGGTTGTGTACTTCCACGCACATTTGAACACTTTAAGGCTGCGCGAGCCTTGCCCCCTGCTACGCCAAAGAATTTATCTCGCTTAGAACATCACGAATCGTGGAGCGCCCAAGGTGATGAACTTGACCTTGCTCGCGACTGGTTTGAGTCAAAGCGCTTTAGAGTTCTAGAAACTAATGGTTCTATCTCGGCTGAAAAAGGTTTTACTCGCGAGACTGGAAATCTATTCTTTCACTTAGCTCTAATTTTGATTCTGTTAGGAATTAGCTTTAGCTCACTTTTTGGAATGCGCGGTGAAGCAATTATTAACGTTGGTGAGCGATTTGTTAATACTTCAACTAGTTACGACACGTTAATGCGTGGAAAGCTTTTCCGAGATTCAAATATTCCTACATTCATGTTGACCGCTGATAAGTTTGATGCACAGTACAACCTGGAAACCAGTGCTCCAGAGGATTACACCCTTGACGTTTCTTTACTTCGAGATGGTTCTACGAAAATAGAAAAGAAAACAATCAAAGTTAATAGTCCGATGACCATTGGAATGACGCGCATCTACTTACAAGCCAATGGTTATGCACCAGTTGTAACAGTTAGAGATTCAAAAGGTGATGTTGCATTCCAAGGTCCCGTGACTTTCTTGCCGCAAGATGCAAACCTTCGTTCGATCGGTGCGATTAAAGTTCCAGATGCGGTTCCGCAAGTTGGATTCTTAGGATCTTTCCTTCCAACTTATGTGCGCGATGGAGAAAATGGCGGAGCAAGTGCTTTTCCTAAAGCTCTAAATCCACGTTTGTTGCTTTCGGTTTGGAGCGGTGATTTAGGTTTGGACTCAGGAATTCCTCAATCTGTCTATCGACTTGATACAACGGATATGACGCAGATTGGTTTAAAGGGTTTAAAGCCTGGTGAAAGTTATGAATATGAAGGCGGGTCAATAACTTTTGAAGGTTATGTGCAATGGGTAAACCTTAACTTTGTGGCAGATCCTGGAAAGCACCTTGCATTGCTTGGGGGTATTGTTGCCATCCTTGGGTTGCTAGCTTCTCTCTTTACTCGCAGACGAAGGATTTGGATACGAGTAGGAGATCAAGTCGAAGTTGCGGCGTTGGCCAAGAATGCAGCTCCGGGCTTAGAAGTTGAAATGCAGGGTTTTGTGAAGATGTTAAAGGGAGAGAAATAGATGTCACGTTCGTGGGCTTTTGCATCAAATTATTTGGTGTACTCAGCGATGGCTGTCTATGCAATCTCATTTCTAGCGCACTTAATTGAAACTGCTTGGGCGGTAAAAGTGCCCACAGACAAAAATGCAGTATTAGATTACAAGCGCACTGAAAAAGTTGCTCGAATTGCGACTGCATTGATGATTCTAGGTTTTCTACTTCTATTTGCAGGAGTAATTGCACGAGGTATTTCTGCCGGAAGAGTGCCATGGGGAAACATGTACGAGTTCTCAATTACTGGAGCTTTAGCTTTTTCTGGCGCATATCTTTTGGCGCTTCGAAAGTACGACCTTCGTTGGTTGGGACTTTTGGTTTCAGTCTCTGTTCTATTAACTCTTGGAACTGCCATCACAGTTTTGTATGTACCAAGCGCGCCATTGGTGCCTGCCCTTAAGTCTGAATGGCTAGTAATTCACGTTTCAACTGCAATTATTTCTGGTGGAGTGTTCTTACTTTCAAATGTAATCGCATCTGCATACTTGTATTTAGACCGCATGGAGAAAAAGGGCGAGCGAACACCATGGGCTAAACGTTTGCCAGAGCTAGAGACACTTGATCTATTGTCTTATCGCCTAGTGGCATTTGTATTTCCACTATGGACATTTTCAGTTATTTCAGGAGCGATTTGGGCAGAAAGTGCTTGGGGGCGTTACTGGGGTTGGGATCCAAAAGAGACTTGGGCTTTTATTACGTGGGTTGCATACGCAGCGTATTTACATGCCCGCGTAACTATTGGTTGGCGCGGCCGACGAGCTGCATGGCTTTGCCTATTTGCTGGTTCCACATTTTTGTTTAACTATGTTTACATAAATATTTGGGGAACTGGAAAGCACACGTATTCAGGGCTCTAGAGCTTCCTTAAGAAATCAGGATCATCATCTGGAGGAAGTATGCGGCGCTTAGGCCCCTTACCTCTCTTCGGCTTGTTACGACCAGCAATCAAATATGAGATTGGACCTATTGCAAACAGTGCTGGTCCCAAGAGAATGATAATTAATAGCCAACCCCATTTAGGCAAGTTTTTAATCTGCGATTCATCTGCACGAGCACAGTCAATCAATGCATAGATAGTGAATCCAAAAACTAAAACAAGTAGGACGACTCTGGACATGTTCCTATTGTATCCCTAAGCCAACAGCAAGCAAGAGAGCAAAAATCATTTGCAGTTTTGCGGTTTTACCAAGGACTGGAATCAAATCCTTACCTGAAATACCACTTAAAACTTGCCTTGAGATTGAGTAGCTCATAGGTAAAGCCAACAAAGTTATCAGTGCAGTTGGGATCAATGTGGCAACCGCTGCAATGTGAGCAAGCATCAAAAGCCCTACATACATAAGTCGAGCTTTGCGATCGCCTATGCGGACAGCAAGAGTCAATTTGCCAACTAGTTCATCCTTAGGTCTGTCGCGAAGATTATTGATTGCAAGAATCGCGCATGAAAGCGCGCCCATTGGTATAGAGACAATAAAACTTAAAAGAGTGAGTTCTTCGGTTTGAACGTAGTAAGAACCCATTGTCGCGATTACACCGAAGAAGAGAAATACGGATAATTCGCCCAACCCTTTATAGCCATAAGGGTTCTTGCCTCCGGTGTACCCCCAAGCAGCGGCGATAGAGATGATTCCAACCAGAATTAGCAATGGTGAGGTTAAGAACGCCAGCCAAGTACCGGCAACACTTGCAATCGTAAAAGAAATAAATGCTGCAGCTTTTACAGATTTAGC
Organism: Candidatus Planktophila sp.; assembly: GCA_044341805.1. Classification (GTDB taxonomy): domain Bacteria; phylum Actinomycetota; class Actinomycetes; order Nanopelagicales; family Nanopelagicaceae; genus Planktophila. The sequence continues at coordinate 64,570 of JBIIQY010000001.1, read as the reverse complement.
TGAAGCCATACCGCTAGCGACTAAGCGAATAGGACCAACGCGGTCAGCATCTGTTCCCTTAACTCCATCGCTGTAATCGTTGGCAAAGTTCACGCCGATCTGAAGCCACACCGCTACCTTTAAAGCTAAGAGCGCACGAAACCAATTGAAATCAGCACCCACCAGGGCGGTGGCAACAACGACTGGTGCGATTGCAGCAGGAAGAGTGCGAGGGCGTGCGCCCAGTATCCATTTATTCATTTGATAACTCTTGTGCCAATCTCTTGCGATCAACTTTTCCAATACCGAGCAAGGGTAGCGAGTTTACGAAATGAATACCTTTTGGTTTTGCAAAAGTGCCAATTTTACTTTCAAGTACCGTTGCAATGGCTTCTCTATCTGCCTGCCCAACAAATGCGATGTGCAAGGTTTGCCCCCATTGTGGATCATCCACTGAAAAAGCCGCGCACTGGGTACCAGGAAAGCTTTCATTGAGAATGCTTTCGACACTATTGAGTGAGAGATTTTCGCCGCCAGAAATGATTACATCATCTGATCGACCGATGACAACAAGTTTCTCATCTACAAACTCGCCTAAATCATTAGTCTCAAACCAACCATCTGATAAATCAAGATTTAAAGCCAGAATACTGCCGCGAATAAAAATAGCACCGCCACGAACTTCAACTTCAGTTCCTTCAAGAATTTCACCGTTGTAAACGCATCCACCTGAAGTTTCACTCATTCCATAAGTGGTGACAACATTTATTCCGGCAGCAGTTGCTTGGTTTCGGATTGCGCTTGAAAGTGCAGCACCACCCACCAAAACTTTCTGAGCTCCTTGTAAATGCTTCAGTAAGTGATCATCGCCATTTAAGGCACGGAATAGTTGTGTTGGAACAATTGCCGTGAAGTTAACGCGTGGATATTCACCCGAATGATTGCGAAGATCGACGGGTATTGTTCCTAATTCAAAAGCTCGAACAAAAACATTGACCGCAGCGACATGAGTCAATGGCAATAGAAGCGACCAGGTGTCACCAGGTTTTGCTCCGACAAATGCGTTAGAGGCACGTGCAGATGAAATCAAAGCGTGCGATGACAAAAAGATTTCCTTGGGTGCACCGGTTGTGCCCGAAGTGCCAATTACGACCGCGGCTTGTGTGGGACCGAACTCTGAATTGACCTCACCAAATCCAAGGGTGGGGCCATTGCCTGCGAGAGCTGCTGTGATGTCCCTCGCTAAAAGAGGAGTTTCGCATGCCGGGCTGACCCGCAGAATTTTTCGTTGTGACGAGTTATCCATTGCCGTCGTAGGCTATCGCTAGCAACGACGATGGGGGAAATGTGAGCAAGCCGATCAAGCGCGAATTTGGTAGCCGTGAGATTCCACAATGGGTAACCGCACCTGGTGGAGAAGATTTCGTAGATATCAGATATCAAATGGGCGATGGAATTGCCAAGATCACGATTAATCGACCACAGGTTCGAAACGCATTTCGCCCCCAAACAATTATTGAATTAATCGAAGCATTTAATCTGGCTCGCGATAATGAAGAAGTCGGAGTCATCATCTTTACTGGTGAAGGAACCGAAGCGTTTTGCTCTGGTGGAGACATCAGTGTGCGTGGTGATGACGGATACCTAGGCGAAGACAAGTTGGCGAAAAAAGGTATTGGTCGCCTCAATGTTCTAGATCTTCAAGTTCAAATCCGTCGCACACCTAAACCAATTGTTGCAATGGTTGCAGGTTGGGCAATCGGTGGTGGACATGTGCTTCACGTCGTGTGCGACTTAACTGTTGCAGCAGACAATGCAAAGTTTGGTCAGACCGGCCCAATGGTCGGATCTTTTGATGGTGGTTATGGTGCTGGACTATTGGCAGAACATGTTGGCCAAAAGAAGGCACGTGAGATTTGGTTTATGACCCGCGAATACAGTGCACAAGAAGCTTTAGATATGGGATTAGTAAACACAGTTGTTCCTGTTGCCGAACTAGAAGCTGAAACAGTTTCATGGTGTCGCGAGATGCTTCGCAACTCACCAATGGCGCTACGTTTGCTAAAGGCTAGTTTGAACGCGGCAACTGATGGTTTAGCTGGTGTTCAGCAATTAGCTGGCGATGCAACACTTCTGTTTTATATGACTGAAGAAGGCCAAGAAGGTCGCGATGCGTATCAAGAAAAGCGAAAGCCTGACTTCGGAAAATTTCCTAAGCGCCCCTAATTTATGGATCAACAACTTCTGGACACTTTGCGCGTAATCGCGCTGCCAATGAAAACTAAATTTCGTGGTATATCTGTTCGTGAAGTTGCACTGATTAAAGGGGAATACGGTTGGGCAGAGTTCTCACCCTTTCTAGAATACGACGAAGCCGAATCAGCACCATGGTTAGCAAGTGCGCTAGAAGCAGCCACTACGCCAAAACCTCAGCTTTATCGCACATCCCTAGCTATAAACGGAACTATTCCAGCACTTAATGACCCAGGTGATTTAAAGAAAGTTGTTGATTCATTTCCGGGGGTCAATACTTTTAAGGTAAAAGTGGGTACCAACCTTGCCGAAGATTTGACGCGCATTGATGTTATTCGACAATTGCAACCACAAGCAAAGATACGAATTGATGTCAATGGATTGTGGAGTGTTGATCAAGCGGAAACATTTTTGAATGCAGCCGGAGAAATTGAATATGCCGAACAACCCTGTGCAACTATTGCAGAATTGCGCGAACTAAAAGGTAGAACTTCAGTCAAGATTGTCGGAGATGAGATTCTTCGAAAAGCTGCGGACCCTTTTAAAGTTGATTTAAAGGGTGCAATTGATTACTTAATGCTCAAGGTTCAGCCATTGGGTGGAATTAAGCGTGCGCATGCGCTTGCAGAACATCACAACCTGCCTGTTGTAGTTTCAAGTGCGCTCGAAAGCGCTGTAGGAATTAATTATGGTTTAACTCTTGCTGCATCCTTTGAAGAAATGAACTTTGATTGTGGTCTTGGTACCGGGTCCTTGCTTGCAGCTGATGTGGCTCATTTGCCAATCGTTGATGGAAAAATCGAAATTTCTGAGTTTGAACCACAGTTAGACGGATTAGATGTGGCACCAGATCGCTTCGAATGGTGGAAGAATCGGATTATGAGAACCGCGGAGCTTTTACAGTGAATAACTCAACCTCTCTGGCTCGCGTTGTCGTCCGTCAAATAATTGAATCTGGAATTACAGATGTTGTGATCTCACCTGGATCGCGTAACGCGCCTTTATCACTGGCATTTTTTGCCGCCGCAGAACAAAAACTGATCAAAATTCATGTGCGCATTGATGAGCGCACCGCAGCTTTCTTTGCGTTAGGAATCATTAAGGCAACTGACCGTCCCGTTGCAGTTGTCTGCACTAGCGGTACAGCAGTAGCTAACTATCACCCAGTAGTTCTAGAAGCCCATCACACAAATACACCACTGCTTGTTTTAACCGCAGATCGTCCAGCGATGTTGCGCAGAACCGGTGCAAACCAAACAACAGAGCAAGCTCGTATTTTTGGCAAAGCGGTGCGTTATTTCGCAGATGTTGATGGGCCTGTTTATCCGATGGAGTTACCACTAGATAGTTTGAGAACAGGGCCAGTTCACTTAAACCTTCAATTTGATGAACCATTACTGCCTGATGATTCAACTGACTGGCTATCTGAAATTGTTGTCGCACCAAAGAGTTTTGTGAATCGAGCTAAATCAGCAACCTTGCGATTGGTAGGCGCACGAGGAGTTGTTGTAATCGGTCACGATCGCGGGGGATTAACAGTCGAAGAAATCACCAAGTTCACAAAAACTCTTGGCTGGCCGGTTATTGCCGAAGATCCTTTGTCATTTCCTGATGCAATCGCCCACGCATCTATTTTCTTAACTTCTCAAGAGATTAGAAGTACGTTGATTCCACAATCTGTTTTAGTGATTGGTAGAACCACGCTTTCACGTTCAATAAATGCATTCATTAAATTAAGTCCGATTACATATGTTGTGGATCCCCGCACAGCAACAGTTGATACCGATCGCCAGGCCGATCGTGTTTTTACTTCGCTTCCTGATTTACAAGGTGTTATTCAATCCGATGATTGGATCGCTACCTGGAACAAAGTTTCTGAACGAACCAAAAAACTGGTTGCATCACTTGATGGTTGGAATGAAGCGGTTATTGCGCGCACAATCGCCGCAGCAATCCCTAATGAAATTGCGCTATTTGTTTCATCCTCTAGACCAATACGAGACCTTGAAGGTTTCGCCGTTCCTCGTGGTGGCGTTACCACCTACGCCAACCGAGGCTTAGCTGGAATTGATGGAAACATCTCTACCGCCCTTGGAATTGCTTATGCGCATAAAGCAACCATTGCGGTTTTGGGAGATCTTTCATTCTTGTATGACTTAACTGGATTGATAAATAAAGAAGATATCAACTGCCGATTTATTGTCATCAACAATGATGGTGGCGGTATTTTTTCAACCTTGCCGCAACGAGGTTCAGAAGGCTTCGAAACAGTCTTTGGAACTCCACATGGACTTAACCCAGCAGAAATTGCTAAATCCATGGGAGTTTCAGCAAAGCAGATTTCTTCTATCAAAGAACTTGAAGCAGAAGTTAAGTCACCAATTTCAGGAATCAGTGTTGTTGTTTGTGATGCTCCAGATCGAGAAAGCAATGCAGATAACCTAAAAGCAATTTATGAATCGCTAAAGTCCTTCTAAAGTCACAGTTCTATGTAAGCGCGCTCCGCATTGGAGCAAACTTTGCATAAGTTTCAGCTAGCTCAACTTCAGGATCTGAACCATCTACGATTCCGCATCCAGCAAAAATTCGAATTGAATCACCATTTATCTGCCCACAACGCAACGCGATTCCAAGTTCTCCGTCTCCGGCAGCGTCAATCCAACCAACCGGTCCCGCATAGCGACCTCTTGGCATTCCTTCTATTTCAGCGATCAACTTGGCAGCTTGTGGACGTGGAGTTCCACACACAGCAGCTGAAGGATGAAGCTGTTCCAAAATTGTAAAAGCATCAACATGCGAAAGCGTTTCAACTAAAGCACCAGTCACATCTGTTGCAAGGTGCATGACATTTGCAAGGTGTAATACAAATGGAGATTCTGGAACATTTGTGGAAGAACAGAAAGGTTCGATGGCGTCTGCAACCGAACGCACCGCATATTCATGTTCAGCAAGATCTTTTGAAGAACGGGCGAGCGAGCCCGCCAGAGCAAGATCTTTTGCATCATCGCCGGTCTTGCTAATTGTTCCCGCAAGAACACGTGAAGTAATCATGCCCCTTGAAAGGCGTAGCAATAGTTCTGGAGTTGCTCCAACTAATCCCGAGATCGCAAACTTCCAGGTTGTTGGATACTCAAGTGCAAGCTTGTTCAAAATAGAACGTGGATCAATAGCTTTGCTTGATGTAACAGTTATGTCGCGCGCAAGAACTACTTTGTCCAAGTCGCCCTTTTGAATTCGAGATACGGCTGTCGCAACTCTTTCTTTCCATATTTCGTTGGCATGTGGTTGTTCATCCCATTTCATTTCACCATTTGAAAAATGATCTGGTGTTGTTTTCAGATCTGGTTGCGAATCTGAACCGATCCAGGTAATCCATGACTTGCCACTCTTTGTTCCAACAACTACTTGTGGAATAACTAGAACTGAAACATCTTCAGGTGCAAATGAAAAAGATGCAAACAAAACTGGACCAGTGCCACTTCCGTGCACCGTGTTGTTAATGGTTAACTTTTCTAACTGCTTTTGCCACCAATGACGCGCATCGGCAAATCTGTGTGGGCCACTAACTGTTGTTGTCGCGTAAGTTCCCCAACCAACTAAACCTTCACCGCTGCGCACCCATGCAAGAGGTTGGGTATCTGGAAGTAAATCCAGCAACGGCAAATGCTCGCCAAGGCGGGTCGTTGTTACCGGAACCAGTTGAACCATCGGGGAAAAACTCTCCTCTAAATCGTGCCTTTGTTGATGTGGCGTTGAGTTGTGGATGAGCCTACTTCAAGGGAGAATATGCGCATGTCCCGCGCTAATCTGAACAAAGATCCCGATGAAGTCGCGGCTATGTTTGATGGAGTCGCCAAGCGGTATGACCTGGTTAATGATCTTTTGAGTTTGGGCCGAACCAAGGCCTGGCGCAAAGCGGCGACAAAGATCATCGCTCCAGTACCCGGAATGGTGATCCTGGATTTGGCGGCAGGACCTGGATCTTCATCAGAACCCTTGTTTAAGGCCGGGGCCACCGTTTTTGCCACCGATTTCAGTGAGGGAATGCTGGCACAGGGCCGAAAAGCTCGCCCGTATCTGAACTTTTCCAAGGCCGACGCCCTGAATCTGCCCTTCGAGGCGGACCGCTTTGATGTAGTTACCATTTCCTATGGCCTGCGAAACACGGCTGATTTCGATAAGGCGCTGGCCGAAGCCCGACGGGTCACAAAGCCTGGTGGCCGAATGGTCGTCGTTGAGTTCAGCCACCCAACCTGGCGTCCGTTTCGTACCATTTATACCGAATACCTGATGAAACTACTGCCGATGATCGCCAAGAGAACAAGTTCCAACCCAGATGCCTATGTGTATCTGGCTGAATCGATCAGAGCCTGGCCCGATCAGGCGGCGCTTGCCGCTCGAATGGAAAAAGCAGGCTGGACTGGGGTCACCTGGAAAAACCTGACTTTTGGTGTTGTTGCAGTTCACAGCGGGATTAAGGGCTAGCGGTCGAGGGCATACGCCTTTCCACCTTAGGATTTCGACCGTGACATCCAATCCATACATCCCAATCTTGGTGATCGGCGCGATCGGCTTAGGCTTCGCGGTTTTCTCGGTCGTCGCCGGAGCGCTCGCAGGTCCAAAGCGTTACAACCGGGCCAAGTTAGATGCGTATGAATGTGGAATTGAACCTTCTCCGCAAGCTGCCGAAGGTGGTCGTTTCCCAGTTAAGTACTTCTTAACTGCGATGTTGTTCATCATTTTTGATATTGAAATCGTCTTTTTGTATCCATGGGCAGTTGCTTTTGATTCTCTTGGAATTTTTGGTTTGGTTGAAATGGTGATCTTTATCGGAACAGTTTTTGTTGCATTTGCGTACGTTTGGCGCCGCGGCGGATTGGAATGGGACTAAAAAATGGGTCTTGAAGAGAAAATCCCAAGTGGGTTTGTCTTAACCTCAGTTGAAAAACTTGCAGGTTACATGCGCAAAAACTCGCTATGGCCAGCAACATTTGGTCTTGCATGTTGTGCAATTGAAATGATGGCTGTCGGCTCAGCTGCAAAGTATGACATCGCTCGTTTTGGTGGAGAAGTTTTCCGTGCATCCCCACGTCAAGCAGATCTGATGATTGTTGCTGGTCGTGTTTCAAACAAGATGGCCCCAGTTTTGCGACAGATTTACGATCAAATGTCGGCACCAAAGTGGGTTATTGCAATGGGTGCGTGTGCATCTTCAGGTGGAATGTTTAACAACTACGCAATTGTGCAAGGTGTAGATCACGTTGTTCCAGTTGATATTTACTTGCCAGGCTGTCCACCACGTCCTGAAATGTTGCTTGATGCAATTTTGAAGTTACATGAACAAATCAGTGACACAAAGCTTGGTGCAAACCGCGCACAGGTCATTAAGGAAGTTGAACTTGCTGCAATGAATGCAAAGCCAACCCATGAAATGAAGGGTTTGCTTGCATAATGACTGACGGAATGTTTGGCGCAAAGGGCACAGGAGATACTTCAGGTTACGGCGGATTAGTTCGCCAGGCCGCCAATTTTGGCTCTTCCGAGCGTCCATATGGCTCATATTTTGATGAAGTAACTGATGATCTTGAGCGCGCTTATCCAGAATTTTCTGATGCGATCGAGCGCGTAGTTGTTGATCGCGGCGAATTAACTCTTCATGTAAAGCGAGAAAAGTTAGTCGAAGTTGCTTTTATTCTGCGCGATAAGTTGAAGTTTGAAATGTGTATGGGTGTTAATGGCGTTCATTACCCAGAACAAACTGGTCGCGAAATGCATGCGGTTTACCCATTGCTTTCGATGTCAAAGAATCAGCGCATTCGTTTAGAGGTTTCTGTTCCAGATTCAGATTCACACATTCCATCTGTGGTTGAAGTTTGGGCTGGCAATAACTGGCACGAACGCGAGACATACGACATGTTCGGAATTATTTTTGATGGTCACCCAGGATTAACTCGCATCTTGATGCCAGATGACTGGGAAGGTCACCCGCAACGTAAGGATTACTCACTTGGCGGAATCGCAGTTGAGTACAAGGGCGCAACAACGCCTCCTCCTAGTGAAAGAAGGAGCTACAAGTGACAACTTTTGATCCATACGCACCTTCGCGCGATACAACTGAAGGAAAAGTTTTCTCTGTTACTGGCGGAGACTGGGATGCACTTGTACAAGAAATTGGTGCAGCCAAAGAAGAGCGCGTTGTCGTCAACATGGGACCTCAGCACCCTTCAACTCATGGTGTGCTTCGCCTAGTTCTAGAACTAGAAGGCGAAACAATTACCGAAGCTCGTTGCGGAATTGGATACCTACACACAGGTATTGAAAAGAATATGGAATACCGCAGCTGGACTCAGGGAACAACATTTGTAACTCGAATGGATTACCTAGGACCTTTGCACAACGAAACCGCTTACTGCCTTGCAGTTGAAAAGCTTTTGGGAATTACTAATGATGTTCCAGAGCGTGCATCTGTAATTCGCGTAATGATGATGGAGCTCAACCGTATTTCTTCACACATGGTTGCGTTGGGCACAGGAGCCCTAGAACTAGGCGCTATGGGCCCTATGTTCTTTGCTTTCCGTGACCGCGAAACTGTTTTAGAGATCTTCGAAATGATTACTGGTCTTCGTATGAACATGGCGTATATACGTCCCGGCGGAGTCGCTCAGGATCTGCCAGAGGGTGCTTTAACAAAGATTCGCGATGGCGTTAAGTTGATGCGCAAGAACTTTAAGGACAATGCAACGCTGCTAATTGGTAACTCAATTTGGATGAAGCGCACACAAGGAATTGGTTACCTAGATCTAGCAGGTTGTACAACTCTTGGAGTCACCGGCCCAGTTCTTCGTGCAACTGGCATGCCTTGGGATCTTCGTAAGTTACAGCCGTACTGTGGTTATGAAAACTATAACTTTGATGTTGTTACCGCTGATACTTGCGATGTTTACGGTCGCTTCTTGATTCGTATGAACGAACTAGAGCAATCACTTCGTATCGTCGAACAGTGTGTCGACAAGCTAGAAAAGCTTGAAGGTGCACCAGTGATGGTTGCAGATAAGAAGATTGCATGGCCGGCACAACTTGCACTTGGTGGCGATGGACTTGGTAATTCACTTGATCACATTCGCCAAATCATGGGTACTTCAATGGAGTCATTGATTCACCACTTCAAACTTGTCACAGAAGGTTTCCATGTTCCTGCTGGTCAGGCATATGTTGCAATCGAATCTCCTCGTGGAGAACTTGGTGCATCAGTTGTGTCAGATGGCGGAACAAAGCCATACCGAGTTCACTTCCGTGAGCCATCATTTAATAATTTGCAAGCAACAGCTGCAATGAGTGAAGGCGGAATGGTCGCTGACATTATTGGCGCAGTAGCTTCGATCGATCCAGTTATGGGAGGCGTTGATCGCTAATGGCATTTTCATCTGAAGATCTACAAATCATGGATTCGATCATTAAGCGTTATCCACGTTCTCGTTCTGCAATCATGCCTTTGCTTCACTTTGTGCAATCAAAGGCGGGGTATGTAACAAATGAAGGCATCGAAGTAATCGCACAGCTGCTAGATCTAGAGTCCGCCGAAGTCACTGCTGTATCTACCTTTTACACCCAGTACAAGCCAACTCCGGTTGGTGAATACCACGTAGGAGTTTGTACAAATACTTTGTGCGCAATCATGGGCGGAGATGCGATTTTTGCATCCCTCAAGGATCACCTTGGAATTGGTAATGATGAAGTCACAGCTGATGGAAAAGTTTCATTGGAACATATCGAATGTAACGCTGCTTGTGATTACGCACCTGTTGTTATGGCTAACTGGGAGTTCTACGACAACCAGACAGTCGAGTCTGCAAAAGATTTAGTTGATTCAATGCGTGCGGGTAATCCAAAGCCACCAACACGTGGACCAAGTCGATTGGTTACTTACAAAGAAGCTTCAGCGGTTCTTGCTGGTTTAAATGACGGACTTGCACACGAAGGTGTTCAAGCTGGTGAGCCAACATTACTTGGCTTGAAACTTTCGAAAGAGGGCAAGTAATGACAAAGCTAGCTCCAGTTTTATCTGCGCACTGGGATGAAAAGGATTCCTTTACCCTAGAAGGTTACAAGCGTCATGGTGGTTACAAGGCTGCTGAAAAAGCTTTAACAATGGATCCAGATGCAGTTATTCAACTTGTTAAGGATTCAGGACTTCGCGGTCGTGGTGGTGCAGGTTTCCCAACAGGCATGAAGTGGGGATTTATTCCACAAGGCGATAACAAGGATCACTACTTAGTTGTTAACGCTGATGAGTCAGAGCCAGGAACCTGCAAAGACACTCCATTGCTGATGGCGAATCCGCATGTTCTTATCGAAGGTTGCATCATCGCGTGTCACGCAATTCGTGCAAAGCATGCATTTATTTATATCCGCGGTGAAATCACACACGTTGCACGCCGAGTAAACCAAGCAATCGCTGATGCGTACGCAGCAGGAATTCTTGGAAATGGAATCGATGTTGTTTTGCACGTTGGAGCAGGCGCTTACATTTGTGGTGAAGAAACCGCTCTTCTTGATTCACTAGAAGGCTTCCGCGGACAGCCACGTTTGCGCCCACCTTTCCCAGCTATTGCTGGACTTTATGCCCGCCCAACAGTTGTGAACAATGTCGAATCCATTGCTTCTGTTCCAGCAATTGTTATGAATGGTGCCGAGTGGTACCAATCAATGGGAACTGAAAAGAGCAAGGGAACAACCTTGTATTCATTGTCAGGACATGTTGTTAACCCAGGACAGTTTGAAGCACCATTAGGAATCACACTTCGTGAAATTTTGGATCTTGCAGGCGGAGTTCGCCCGGGACACAAGTTGAAGTTCTGGACACCAGGCGGATCATCAACTCCGTTGTTTACAGATGCACACCTTGATGTTCCACTGGATTACGAAGGTGTTGCTGCGGCTGGTTCGATGCTTGGAACTAAAGCTCTTCAAATCTTTGATGAAACAACTTGCGTCGTGCGTGCAGTTCTTCGCTGGACCGAGTTCTACAAGCACGAATCATGTGGAAAGTGCACACCTTGCCGTGAAGGTACTTGGTGGTTGGTACAGATTCTTCGTGATCTTGAAGAAGGTAAGGGAACAGAAGCAGATCTTGCCAAGTTACTTGATCTTTGCGACAACATCATGGGCCGTTCGTTCTGCGCTCTTGGTGATGGTGCAACTAGCCCAATCACATCTTCAATTAAGTATTTCCGTGACGAATACATTGCACACGTAACAAATGGTTCATGCCCATTTGATCCAGTTGCATCAACACTATTTGTTGGGGCTGGTGCATAAGTGAGTACTGAAGTTTCAGAGATGATCACTGTCGTAATCGACGGTTTCGAAGTTACTGTTCCGAAGGGAACACTTGTAATTCGTGCTGCAGAACAACTTGGTATTCAGATTCCACGTTTTTGCGATCACCCGCTGCTTGATCCAGTTGGTGCATGTCGTCAGTGTTTAGTTGATATCGAAATTAATGGTCGCGCTTTTCCAAAGCCACAAGCCTCTTGCACAATTCCTGTTGAAACAGGAATGATCGTAAAGACGCAATTAACCTCACCTGTCGCTGAAAAAGCACAGCGTGGAGTTATGGAGCTTTTGCTTGTAAACCACCCACTTGATTGCCCAGTATGCGACAAGGGTGGCGAGTGCCCACTGCAGAACCAAGCAATGAGCAATGGACAAGGTGCGTCACGTTTTGAAGGCGTTAAGCGCACATTTGAAAAGCCAATCAATATTTCTTCACAGGTGCTTCTTGATCGCGAACGTTGCGTTCTTTGTGCACGTTGTACTCGTTTTTCTGAGCAGATTGCTAGCGATCCATTCATTACCTTGAATGAGCGTGGTGCATTGCAACAAGTTGGTATCTACGAGAACCAACCATTCGAGTCATACTTTTCTGGAAACACAGTTCAGATCTGTCCAGTAGGTGCACTAACAGGTGCCGCTTACCGTTTCCGTGCACGTCCATTTGATTTAGTGTCAACACCATCAGCGTGTGAGCACTGTGCATCTGGTTGCGATATGCGTACCGATGTTCGTCGCGGAAAGACTTTGCGTCGTTTAGCTGGAGAAGATGCATCAGTTAACGAAGAGTGGAACTGCGATAAGGGCCGTTGGGCATTTAAGTATGTAACCGCAGTTGATCGTCTTAAGAATCCAATGATTCGTAACGCTTCAGGTGAACTCGTTGAAGCATCATGGCCAGAAGCGCTAGCCGTTGCTGCTGAAGGACTTAAGTCGGCAAAGGCGGCAGTCCTTGTTGGTGGTCGTGCAACTCATGAAGATGCATATGGTTACAGCAAGTTTGCACGCGTTGCGCTTGGTACAAATGACATTGATTTCCGTTCACGTGTTTCATCTGATGAAGAACGTGAATTCATTGCATCACGCGTTGTTGGTTCAACTACAACTTACCGAGACATCGATAAGGCCGATCAGGTTCTACTAGTCGGCTTTGAACCAGAAGAAGAGTCACCAATTGTTTTCTTGCGCATCAATAAGCAGTTCCGCAAGCGTGCTTTGAAAGTTATTTCAATCGGTTCAAAGAAATCTATTGCAGTTGACAAGCTGAAGGCTGAGTTTGTAAAGGTTGCTCCTGGACAAGAAGCAGCAGCAATTGCTGGGCAAAAACTGACTGATAAGTCAGTGATTCTGGTTGGTGAACGTGCTGCCGAAAGCGCGGGAGCACTTAGTGCAGTCGCCACCCTTGCAGATTCAACAGGTGCAAAACTTGCTTGGATTCCACGTCGTGCAGGTGAGCGCGGTGCGATCGAAGCTGGCGCAATTGGAAATCTGTTGCCTGGTGGTCGTCCAGTAACTGATGCAGCAGCACGAGTTGATATCGCAGCTGCTTGGAATACCGAATCGATTCCTTCCGAAATTGGCCGTTCAACACATCAAATTATTGATGCAGTAAATGCAGGCCAGATCGGTGCGCTATTAGTTGGTGGAGTCGATCCACTGGATGGCGAAAACAGCCAAGCCGCACTTTTAGCTCTTGAAAAAGCATTTGTGGTTTCTCTTGAAATTGCACCAAGTGAAGTGACTGCTCGTGCAAATGTTGTTTTGCCAGTTGCAGCAGTTACTGAAAAGTCTGGCTCGTTCCTTAACTGGGAAGGTCGCCCACGTTCATTTGATGCAGCAGTTGCCGAATCACTTAACCGCAGCGATTTGCGAATTCTTTCAATGATCGCCGAAGAAATGGGCATCTCTTTAAATCTTGGAACAGTAACTGCAGCGGCTAAAGAGATTGCCTCTCTTGGTACTTGGGATGGTGCTCGTGCAAACTTCAATAAAGTTGCACCGCAAACACAGCCATCGCTTAACAATGATCAAGCGTTGATTACTTCTTGGCGCCGTCTGCTAGATCTTGGAACTTTGCAAGAGGGTGAAGAACACCTTGCTGGTACGGCTCGCAGAACCGTTGCTGTTATCTCGCCAAAGCGCGCTCAAGCAATGGGTGTAGTTGATGGCGATCAATTAAAGATTTCAACAACTCAAGGCTCAGTAACGCTTTCAGCGCTGGTCGAAAACATTCATGATGATGCGGTCTGGGCTCCTCGTAACTCACGCGGTTCTCAATTGTTGGCAAACCTAGGCGTCGCACATGGCGCAGTAGTTACGGTGGTGAAAGCATGACAAATGCACAGCTAATTGCAGCAGATCCAGGCTGGCTCATTCTCGTCAAAGCACTACTGGTTTTTGCAGGGTGCGTAGTACTGACATTGTTGGCAGTTTGGGGCGAGCGACGTCTTGTAGGTCGCATGCAACAACGCCCAGGACCTAACCGTGTAGGACCATTTGGTTTGATTCAATCTTTAGCTGATGGAGTAAAGCTTGCACTTAAGGAAGACATCATTCCTACCGCAGCGGACAAAATTGTTTTCGTCATTGCTCCAATCATCAGCGCAACAACAGCATTCATGGCATTTGCAGTAATTCCAATTACTGGCGAAGTTACTTTGTTTGGCAAGCAGACTGCAATGCAGCTAACTGATTTGCCGGTCGGAGTTCTTTACATTTTGGCGGTTGCATCAGTTGGTGTTTACGGAATTGTTTTAGCGGGATGGTCTTCTGGTTCTACCTATCCATTGCTTGGTGGTTTACGTTCAAGCGCCCAAGTTATTTCATATGAAATTGCTATGGGACTTTCACTTGTTGCCGTCTTTATCTACGCAGGTTCGATGTCAACATCAGAGATCGTAGCTGCACAATCTTCTTGGTGGTATGCAGTTGTGCTCTTCCCATCATTTGCGATCTATGCGATTTCAATGGTTGGTGAAACTAACCGAGCACCTTTTGACCTTGCAGAAGCCGAAGGTGAACTAGTTGGTGGTTTCCACACTGAATACTCATCACTTAAGTTCGCACTCTTCTTCCTCGCTGAATACATCAACATTGTTGCGGTATCTGCCCTTGCAACCACCTTGTTCTTGGGTGGCTACAAAGCGCCTCCAGGGCTTGGTTTCACTGAAGCTTGGCTGGGTGGCTGGTTTACCGCAGTGTGGTTCTTCGCCAAGGTAATTACCTTCTTCTTCGTATTCGTGTGGCTTCGTGGAACTTTGCCACGTCTTCGTTACGACCAGTTCATGCAGTTTGGTTGGAAAGTTTTGATTCCAGTCTCAATTCTTTGGATCTTGGTCGTTGCAACTTTGCGTGTTCTTTCACTACAAGGAGCTCCACGTTCAGTGGTAATCGCGTTTGCAAGCACCGTCGTGGTTCTGATCATGGCGGTCAATATTGGTTTCGAAAACTCAAAGAAGAAAAAGGAAGCTGCTGTCCCGGATGGCGACAACAAAGAAGCACCATCCTTTGCTGTTCCTTCATTACCTATGGAGGTTTCAACTATTAATGTCTCAAAGAGCACAGGGGGCGACCGTGGCTGAAAACCTCGAACCGTTAAAGCCAAAGGATCTTGGTATTAACGATGTTGAATTTTATGAAGTAGAGCAAACACCTCCGGTGGGCTTCCTTGGTGCAATGAAGGGGTTTTGGGTTACCTTCTCAACAATCTTCAAGAAGCCTTTGACGGTTGAGTATCCAGAAGTTAAAGCTCCAACTGAAGACCGCTTCCATGGTCGTCACCAACTTAATCGCCATCCAGATGGATTAGAAAAGTGCATCGGTTGCGAACTCTGTGCATGGGCATGTCCAGCAGATGCGATTTATGTTGAAGGTGAAAGCAACACCGAAGAAAATCGTATGTCTCCAGGTGAGCGTTACGGCAAGGTGTATCAAATCAACTACCTTCGTTGTGTTTTCTGCGGATTGTGTATTGAAGCTTGCCCAACGCGTGCATTGACAATGACAAATGAGTACGAACTTGCCGATGATTCTCGTGCAAAGTTGATCTTTGAAAAGCAGGATCTGTTGGCTCCATTGCGCCAGGGAATGCTTATGCCACCTCATCCAATGTATCCAGATATGACAGATACCAACTATTACAACGGTGATGTGAAAGGTGCACATCCATCACAGGCTAAAAACCCGGGGGATATTCAGTCATGATGCAGTTAGCACTAGAGGTTGGCCAAACAGCTAAACCTGAAGCGGTTATGTTTTGGATCCTTGGACCAATGGCTGTTATTGCAGCTCTTGGAATGTTGCTCGTTAAGAAAGCAGTTCATTCGGCAATCTTGATGGCATTTGTAATGGTTGTTTTGGCAATCTTCTACATCGCACAAGATGCAGTTTTCCTTGGAATTGTCCAAGTAGTTGTTTACACCGGAGCAGTAATGATGCTCTTCCTCTTTATCTTGATGTTGGTCGGTGTTGATACATCCGATTCATTAACTGAAACTATTGCAGGACTTCGACCAATTGCCATTACAGCTGCTGTTGGCTTCGGTGGATTAATGGTTGCACTATTGGGACGCGCAACTTTGGGTCGCGACGCGGTTGGTTTATCTGCAGCAAATGCAAATGGAAATGTCGAAGGCATTGCATTTAAATTATTCTCAACTTACGTTTTCCCATTTGAAGTTGTTTCTGCATTATTGATCACTGCGGCAATGGGTGCGATGATCCTTGCACACAGTCAGCGCACAACCGCTCGACCAACTCAGCGCCAACTTTCAATTAACCGTTTCCGCGGTAAGTCATTAGGCAGCGCAGCCGGACTTCCTGGTCCTGGAGTTTATGCTCGCCATAACGCAGTAGATGTTCCAGCTCTTCTTCCAGATGGAACGCCTGCACCAACATCGGTTAACGCCAGCCTTGAAGCTCGCGGAGATATGTTGGATTACAAGAGCTTTGACCTTGCTGAAGTAAATACTCAGATTGAGGAGGAGAAATAATGGACGCCTCCAATTACCTCTATATTTCAGCGCTCCTCTTTACTATCGGAGCCGTTGGCGTAGTTGTTCGCCGCAACGCAATCGTTGTTTTCATGTGCATTGAGCTGATGCTCAACGCCGCAAACCTTTCATTTGTAACTTTTTCACGCATCAACGGCAATCTAGATGGTCAAGTTATGGCTTTCTTTACGATGGTTGTTGCTGCCTGCGAAGTAGTAGTAGGCCTTGCAATTATTGTGACGATTTATCGTTCACGCCGATCAGCATCTGTCGATGATGCTAGTTTGTTGAAGCGATAACAATGACTACCTCAACTTCATTGGTTTATTTGATTGCACTGCCACTGGCTGGTGCAGCAATTCTTCTGCTGGGTGGACGTCGCACTGACAAGTGGGGACATCTACTTGGAACTGCGATGTCAGCTTCGGCATTTGGTGTCGGCCTGTATCAATTAATGTTGATGCTCGATCGCCCAACGGAGCAGCGCCCAATTTCACAAAAGCTTTTTGAGTGGATCAACGTAGGTGATTTCAAAGTTGATGCAGGTTTATTGCTTGATCAGCTTTCGATCTGCTTCGTGCTTCTGATTACTGGTGTTGGAACTTTGATTCACATTTATTCGATCTCTTATATGTCTGAAGACAAAGATCGTCGCCGATTCTTTGCCTACTTAAACCTCTTTATTGTAGCGATGTTGGTTCTAGTACTTGGCGATAGCTACCTCAGTCTTTATGTTGGTTGGGAAGGCGTAGGTCTGGCTTCTTACCTACTTATTGGTTTCTGGAATCAAAAGCCTGCATATGCAACCGCTTCTAAAAAAGCTTTTGTAATGAACCGTGTTGGTGATATGGGATTGTCCTTTGCGATCATGATCGCTTTTGCAACTATGGGAACTGTTTCATTTGCCGGTGTTCAAGAGCAGGTAAACAACACATCAGAAGCAGCGCTGACCGGTATGGGAATCATGCTTCTTGTTGCAGCCGCAGGAAAGTCTGCGCAGTTCCCTCTGCAGGCCTGGCTTGGCGATGCGATGGCCGGCCCAACCCCAGTTTCAGCACTTATTCACGCCGCAACAATGGTTACCGCAGGCGTGTACTTAATTACTCGATCAAACTTTGTATTTGATGCAGCACCAACTGCGCAACTATTGGTTGTAATCGTTGGCGCAATTACCTTGATGTTTGGTGCTGTAATCGGTACCGCTAAAGATGACATCAAGAAAGCCCTTGCAGCTTCAACGATGTCACAGATTGGTTACATGACGCTTGCTGCAGGATTAGGTCCAGTTGGTTACGCATTTGCAATCATGCACTTACTCACTCACGGTTTCTTTAAGGCAGGCATGTTCTTGGGTGCTGGTTCTGTAATGCATGGAATGAATGATGAAGTAAACATGCGCAAGTACGGAGCACTTCGTAAGTTCATGCCAATCACATTTATAACCTTTGGTCTTGGCTATCTTGCAATTTTAGGTGTTCCACCATTTGCTGGTTTCTATTCAAAGGACATGATCATTGAAACTGCATTTGATGCAGGCGGTGCCAAGGGAATTATTCTTGGTATAACAACTTTGATTGGTGCAGCAATAACTGCTTTCTACATGACCCGCGTAATGATCCTTACCTTTACCGGAACAAAGCGCTGGGATGAAGATGCCCACCCACACGAATCCCCATGGTTGATGTGGCTTCCAATGGCAATTCTTGCAATTGGTTCAGTTTCATCGGGATATCTACTTCATCGTGGCGATGCGTTAGAAAACTGGTTACACCCGTTGTTTAATCACAGCGATGAGTACCAAAAGCACTTGCTAGAACCAATTGTGGTTTCTGCACTTGCCTTAACTATGGTTTCCATCGGCGTTGCAATTGCTTACTTCAAGTATGCACGTCAAGATGTTCCAGCAGTGGCCCCAGAAGATGTCTCAATCTTTACAAAAGTTGCACGTCAAGATTTGATGCAAGATCGATTCAATGAAGCGGTATTCATGCGTCCAGGCCAGGGATTAACTGCAACCTTGGTTGCAGCCGATGAAGTAGTTGTTGATGGCGCAGTTCGTGGTGTTGGACAGGTAGCTATGGGTTCAGGATCAGCGCTACGAGGCCTACAAAATGGATATGTTCGAAGCTATGCAGCAATGATTTTGGTGGGCGCAATTGCGCTCATTGCAGCTATTTGGGTGGTGGTTTAGTCATGAAGTGGTTATCACTATTAATGCTGCTACCTCTAGCCGGTGCTGCAATTATTTCTGCACTGCCAAAGAGCAATGAAAAAGCGGCTAAGCAAGCTGCGCTTGGTACGACGCTTGTCGTAATGGCTGTCACCATCGCAATGGCGGTTGGCTTCCAACGTGACAACGTGGAGCTGCAGTTTGTTGAAAATTACGCATGGATCCCAAGCTTTGGAATCAACTTCTCATTAGGTGTAGATGCAATTGCACTTGTCTTGATTTTGATGTCAGTGATTCTTGCTCCGATTGTTGTTCTTGCTGGTTGGGATGAAGCACATGGCGGCCGTTGGAGCGTTAAGACTTTTTACATCCTTATTCTTGTTCTAGAGACAATGATGATCGGTGTATTTGCCGCGACAGACTTATTCCTGTTTTACGTAATCTTTGAAGCAATGTTGATTCCGGTGTACTTCCTTATTGGTGGATACGGAACAGGGGAGCGCGCAGCAGCTGCGGTTAAGTTCTTGCTGTACTCATTGTTTGGTGGATTAATGATGCTGGCATCAATCATTGCGTTGTATGTGATGTCAGGTGCACAAGGTGGACATACTTTCGATATCGACAAGCTGGCACAGCTTGAAATGAGTTCAACAACTCAGAACTTGTTGTTCCTTGGATTCTTTATTGCCTTTGCGATCAAGGCTCCACTGTGGCCTTTCCATACCTGGTTGCCAGATGCTGCAAAGTCAGCAACTCCGGGTACATCAGTGCTACTGCTAGGTGTTCTGGACAAGGTTGGTACTTTCGGAATGATCCGTTATTGCCTAACTTTGTTCCCAGATGCAAGTAAGACTTTCACACCTTTGATTATGATCCTTGCGGTTATTTCGATTGTTTATGGTGCCTTTTTAGCAATTGGTGCAAAAGACATTAAGCGTCTGATCGCATATACATCTATCTCTCACTTTGGTTTCATCACCATGGGTATCTTTGCCATGACAAGCCAAGCCCAAAGTGGCGCGATTTTGTACATGTTTAACCATGGTTTCTCTACTGCAGCGCTATTCGTAGTGGCTGGCTGGATGATTGCACGTCGCGGATCTTCAACAATTGCAGACTTTGGTGGTTTACAAAGAGTTACTCCAATTATGGCGTGGAGCTTCTTTATTGCAGGTTTGTCATCACTGGCCTTGCCAGGGCTTTCAAGCTTCGTAAGCGAGTTCTTAGTTCTAGTTGGAACATTCACTCGTTACCCAGTGCATGCAATCATCGCAACCTTCGGAATTGTTTTAGCTGCGCTCTACATTTTGATTCCAGTTCAAAAAGCGCTGCATGGTCCAACAACACCAGGCAATGAAAATCTTAAGGATCTCAACCTTCGTGAAAAGGTTGTAATCGCTCCAGTTATTGCAATCATCGTGGTCTTGGGCTTCTACCCGTCACCGTTGTTGAATGTAATCAATCCGGCGGCTAAACACGTGGTCTCGCAAATGGGTTTCACTGATCCTGCACCAACCAATGGGGGCAAGTAATGACAACATTTACAACACCAGTTCTTTCATACTCATTACTTTCACCTATTTTGATCTTGCTAGCTGGAGCACTGATTGGTGTTCTTGTTGAAGCTTTTGCATCCAAGGAACGTCGCCCGGCAATTCAGTTAACACTTTCACTGGGAACACTGCTCCTTTCTTTGATGCAATTGTGGAGAATTCGCGGAGAAGAATCGTTGACTCCTGCGATGGGTTCATTGGTATTTGATGGTGCTGCGGTTCTGATTCAGGGATCCATTTTGATCATTGCGATCATTTCAATTTTCTTAATCGCAGATACGGAACACTTCACTCCGCTTGCTGCAGCTCTTCCGGGCTCTGCTGAAGAGCGTGAAGCGGCGCAAGCTGGCAAGCAGGTAACTGAGGTCTACCCACTTACATTGTTTGCAGTTTCAGGAATGATGATTTTCCCGGTTGCAACTGATTTGATCATGCTCTTTGTTGCACTCGAAGTATTGTCTTTGCCGTTGTACTTGATGGCAGGACTCTCACGTCGCCGTCGCCTGGCATCACAAGAGTCAGCGCTCAAGTACTTCCTTCTAGGCTCATTTGCTTCAGCCTTTTTTCTCTTCGGAGCCGCGTATTTGTATGGTTTCTCGGGCTCAATCACTTTCTCAGGAATTCAGGCAGCGATAGTAGGTGGCACCGGAAACGATGTTCTTCTTCTGATTGGTATGTCATTTCTATCAATTGGTTTGCTCTTCAAGATTGGTGCAGTCCCATTCCACTCTTGGTCACCTGATGTTTACCAAGGTGCACCAACTCCGATCACAGCCTTCATGGCAGCGGCAACAAAGGTTGCAGCTTTCGGTGCAATGCTTCGCATTTACTACACAGTTTTTGCAAATGCTGAATGGTCTTGGATGCCAGTTATTGCAGCCATTGCGATTGTCAGCATGATTTTGGGTTCACTTGTTGCAATTTCCCAACGCGATGTAAAAAGAATGTTGGCTTATTCATCGATTGCACACGCTGGCTTCTTACTCTCAGGAATTATCGCGCTTAACAAGGCTGGACTAGATGCAACTATCTTCTACTTGTTTGCTTACGGCGTTGCAACCGTTGGTGGATTTGCAGTAGTTACTTTAGTCCGTGATTCATCTGGTGAAGTTACAGATCTAAATCGTTGGAAGGGTCTTGGCAAGCGTTCACCATTTGCAGCTTCGGCATTTGCACTCTTCTTACTTGCCTTTGCCGGAATTCCACTTACCAGCGGATTCATCGGAAAGTTTTCAATCTTTTCTGCCGCCTATGAAAATGGCGCGACAGCCGTTGTTATCACAGGCGTGCTTTCAAGTGCGGTTGCAGCATTCTTCTACATCCGCGTTATTGTCTTGATGTTCTTTACAGATGCGGTTGAAGATGGAACCGCAGTTGAAGTTCCATCAATTCTTACCCGTGCAACAATTGTTATCGCGGCGGTAATTACATTGGTATTGGGTGTTTACCCAGCGCCAGTGCTTGATTTCATTACCGACCTAGCTATATTTATTCGCTAATGTCCACATTTGGCATTCCCAACGTTGCGCCAGCGTTAGAGACGCAACTTGTAAGCCAAATGGCCCAAGTGGAATCACTTCTGCGCAGCCACACTCGTAGCGAATACCCATTTGTTGATGAGACCGCCCACCACCTGGTGGCAGCTGGTGGCAAGCGTTTACGCCCCTTATTAACCCTTTTAACTGCGCAATATGGCGATCCGAACGCTGAAGGCGTTATTGCCGCTGCGGTTGCTTGCGAAATTACACACCTTGCAACCCTGTATCACGATGATGTGATGGATGAAGCGCCACTTCGTCGCGGAGTGGAAAGTGCCAACATGCGTTGGGGAAACACGATTGCAATTTTGACCGGAGATTTTCTTTTTGCAAAGTCGTCAGATCTATTGGCCGATCTTGGTCCTGCAGCTGTTCGCTTACAAGCACGAACATTTGAGCGTTTAGTTATTGGCCAGATCATGGAAACCCAGGGTCCAAACCCTGGTCAAGATCCGCTAGAGCATTATCTAAAGGTTGTTGCAGATAAGACTGGATCCTTGATTGCAGCATCTGCACGTTACGGTGGAATGATCTCTAAAGCACCTGCAGAAATCACCGACACCGTAACTATCTTTGGCGAAAAAATAGGTGTTGCTTTCCAATTAGCCGACGATGTTATTGATATTGCGAGCGAATCAAATCAATCTGGAAAGACGCCAGGAACAGATTTACGTGAAGGTGTTCCAACATTAGTAACTCTCAACGTAATGAGATCCACTGATTCTGCAGATGCTGATCTCAAGCGGCTTCTTAGCGCACCAATTGAAGATGAAGCAACTGTGCAGCAAGTTTTAGTAGCACTTCGCAATCACAAAGCTTTAGATCAGTCCCGTCAGCAATTGGTTCAGGTAGCCAAAGAAGCTCGTGGAGCACTGGGGCCATTGCCAATCAATGATGCAACGGGTGCGCTTATATCGCTATGCGACGCTGTTATCGACCGTTCTGCTTGATCTAATCAAATCTAAAGCTAGCGTTACCAAGGCTGCCCAGATAATCAAGAAACCAATCCATCGCGCTGTCGGCATATCTTCCTGAAGTATCCAGACACCAATTGAAAATTGAATCGTTGGTGTTATGTATTGCAGTAAACCAATTGTTGTAAATGGAAGTCTGTTTGTTGAGCCGTTAAACAGCAATAGAGGAATTGCTGTGATTGCACCTGCGCTTATGAGAAGTGCCGTAAATCCCCATTCCTGACCAAACTGGCCAGTGCCTTGATTGCCAATGTAAATCAGGTATCCCAGATAAAAGAAGCTGGAAATAAAGGTTTCAATAGCTAGACCTTCCAGCGCCCCCAGGCCCAACTGCTTTTTAACCACACCGTAGCTACCCCATGAAACTGCCAGCGCAAATGCGATCCATGGAAATCTTCCATAATCAATTGTTAAAACCAAAACACCAATCGTTGCGATTGTGACAGCAGCCCATTGAAGTCTCCGCATTTTCTCCTTTAGCAAGATAACACCAAAACCAATAATGACTAATGGATTTATGTAGTAACCCAACGATGCTTCAACAACATGCTCATTGTTTGTTGCCCAGATATAAACTAACCAGTTAACTGACACTAAAATGGATGATAGAAAGAGTTTTGCCGCAACCATGGGGCGCTGTAACGTCAATAGAGTTGATTTCAATGCCTTTGTTCCGGCCAAGACGATAAGACAAAAAACGAGAGTCCACACAGCACGGTGTGAAACAATCTCAAGAGGATTAGCTTTAGCCAACAGTAGCCAGTACAGCGGAAACAATCCCCACAAGGTGTAAGCACTTACACCAAATAAAAGACCGAGCTTATTTTTACTCAATTATCTAAAGTTCGTGAATTGAACGGCAAAATCCCAGCCACCATCTTTGATCATGGCCATTGTTTCTTGAAGATCATCACGACTCTTTGAAGTAACGCGGAGTTCGTCACCTTGAATTTGAGTCTTAACAGACTTTGGGCCCTCATCACGAATCTTCTTTGCAATCTTCTTTGCATTCTCAGTGGAGATGCCTTCCTTCAAAGGTGCTGCAATCTTGTAAATCTTTCCTGACAACTGCGGAGTACCTGCATCTAGATGCTTCAAAGAAACACCACGCTTGATCATCTTGTCCTTTACAACATCTAGCGCCGCCTTCGCGCGCTCTTCGGTATCTGCTTCAATCAAAACCTTATCGCCTTCCAGTTCAATTTTGGAACCGGTGTTCTTGAAATCAAAGCGGGTCTCGATCTCGCGGACCGCCTGGTTAATGGCGTTATCCAGCTCCATACGGTCGATTTTGGAGGTTACGTCAAAACTTGCATCTGCTGCCATTTAAGGACTCCTTGACTCGAAAAAGCGCGGTTTGTATGCGCACTTGCCTAAGGTATCCTTTCCCTTCGCACTATCCATAATTGCCGCAGTACTTGTTCGACCTTGGCGGGTTGCCCGAGCGGCCAATGGGAGGGGACTGTAAATCCCCCGGCTCTGCCTTCGAAGGTTCAAATCCTTCACCCGCCACCAAGCATCACTTGAACGGTTTACTGAACTCCACATTTTCGGTCTGCTCTAATTCGAGCAAGCGGTTCCATTTAGCTGTTCGTTCTGAACCATGAGTCGAGCCAACTTTTATTTGAGCTGCTCGCCATCCAGTTGCCAAATCAGACAACCAAGAGTCTTCTGTCTCACCAGAACGTGCAGAGACCACGGTCCTAAACCCTGCACTTTGTGCTTCCATCAATACTTTGTGGGTGTTTGTCACTAATCCATTTTGATTTGGTTTAATCAAAATTGAGTTCGCAGCTTGCTCTTTGATAGCTCTTTTCAAACGCTCAGAATTAGTTGTTAATAGATCATCTCCAAGCACTTGCAAATCCTTGGGGGCAATGTCCATAAAGGAACTCCAGCTCTGCCAATCATCTTCTGCAAAGGGATCTTCAATCGAAACTATTGGATAATTCGAAACCAGCCCATGTATGTAAGAGACAAAATCACCCGATGCATAAGTTTTTTTAGAAGCGGCTAAGTTATATGTCCCATTAGAGAAAAACTGGGTAGAGGCAACATCTAGCGCAAATGAAACTTGAGTTTTTGGCTTTAGACCGACTTTTTCAATTGCCTGAACAACAAAATCAATTGCTAATTCAATTGAATTAAAAGCTATTCCCAAGCCACCTTCATCAGCAACTAAGTGCGTGACCATTCCAGCCTGGCTACCAAGTTTTGCAGCTGTTTCTCGAATAGCAACAATCCAGGCTAAGGCTTCTGTGAAGGAAATTGCACCGTTTGGAATTACGAGAACATCTTGGAAATCAAGTGATCGTTTTGCGTGTGCTCCGCCGGAAAGAATATTCACCATGGGCATCGGAATCAACAAATTATCGTGTGGTTGAAAAAATCGAGCCAGAGACAGATTTTGCGAATGTGCCGAAGCTTTGGCCGAAGCTAAAGAAACTGCCAGAGTCGCATTAGCGCCAAGTGAAGAAAAATTTGATGTTGTGTCTATGTCGCGAATAACACCATCAACGAAATTCAGGTCAGCCTGTTTCCCAACCACTAATGGTGCAATTCGTAGATTTATATTGCTGACCGCCCCAGAAACCGAAAGCGGTCCGTAGAAAGAATTTTTACCTAATGTATCGCCATCGCGTAATTCCAAAGCTTCATGCTTTCCAGTCGAAGCTCCCGACGGCACACGTGCAGTATGGGTGGTGCCATCTTCTAGAGTGATTGAAGCAGCGACAGTTGGTCTACCCCTGGAATCCAAAACCTGAAACCCCAGTAATTTGCTGATCTTCATCGCTTACTCAAATCAAAAAGAGTCAAGACATTCGGTGTTTCTTGATCAAACAGCACTTTCTTGGTCAGCAGTTGAATCTTTTCTTGTTCAGACGTGCTTAAGTAGTTAACTGGTGATTTACCTTCGACTCGTGCAAGTGCAATTAAGGCGGTGTGCAGCACCAGAGATACTGAAATCTCAGTTTGTTCTTGATAGGCGTTCAAGAAGGTTTTTGCAATATTTGATAACTCAGCAGCTTCTTTCGCATTGGGTGCGTGGAAAAACTTACATAACAGATGAGCCAATATGAATGCTAGATCAAATACAGGGTTCCCCACATGCATTACTTCAAAATCCAAGATATAGACGTGATCATCTTCTGTGACCATAAAATTCTTGGGAGAAAAATCTCCATGAACTATTGTTGATTTGTCACTCTCTAGTTCAGCAATTAAATGCTGAATTGAATCTTGTAATTTTGCATTCTTGGCTGCAACAAATCGATAGAAAGGATCAATTCTTAGCTGATCAAACAAGGTGTCTTCCATGAACTTCTTGCGAGCAACAGGATTTGAGGCACCGTAGTTATGCCACTGAGAGAGAGTTTTCCCAAGAGTGTGAGCAACTTGCGGCCGATAGATCCCTTCAAGCAAATCTGATTTCCATACTCTGCTTGAGAGCGGAACTCTCTCCATAATGACCACAAACCGAATGGGGTCGACAAAAACTAACTTGGGAACAATCTCTGGATTAAGGCTATGGAAAAGATCTAAAGCATCTGCCTCAACTATTGCTCTACGGGGATCTGCTTCCCACAGTTCGGCTACCTTTAGCGCAGGGAGAGCTTGCTTCAGAACTAAATGCCTATTCGTTGTAGAAATTGCAAGAACGGTATTGGAAACGCCACCTGTCAGGATTTCAACTCTAATTTCTTCATCCTGAGCAAAGAGACTCTTATCCTTCAGGTAATCAATCACCGTTTCTTCAGTTAATAGTTCCATGACCCAATTCCACTAATTCGCAATCAATTTCACGAAGAAAATCTTTTCACTGCTTCCATATCCCAAGCAATTCCAAAGCCAGGCTCTGAACTAATGATTGCATTTCCATCCCTAATTTTAAGTGGTTTAAGCAATAAATGATGGAATAGATCAATTTCATACCGTGGATCTAAGTACTCCAAGCCCCCTGGATACATGTTTGAGGTCAAAGGAGCCAATTGAGCATGTATTTCACTATGAATATGCGTTGCATAGCTCTTGCCTTTAGCGTGGGCATAGTTCGCAGCCTTGATGAACTCATTTACTCCACCAATAACCAATGCATCAATTCGCAGAACATCTACTTGGTTGTAATCAATGACTTGCTCTGCCATTTTTGAAGAGGCAAGAGATTCTCCAAATGAAACTGGAACACCGGTGGCATCTCGTAATGCAATAGCTAATTTACCTTCAGATTCTAGGAAAGGGTCTTCAACAAAGGAAATCCCATACTCTTTGATTAGATTAACTCTGGCAATTGCATTCTCTAAAGTGCCAAAAGTTCGAAATGCATCAACTGCAATATATGCACTGTCGCCAACCAGGCTTCTTAGAGTCCTTAATCGATTGGCATCTCTTTGAGGATCTCTAGCCCCAACAACAATTTTAAATGATTTTATTCCCCGCTCTAAAGCATGGTGTATTTCTTCTTCAAGTCCGACTTCATTCTCGCCATAGTGATATCCAACAACTGAATAAATGGGAACCTCAGTCACGGTACCGCCGAGCATTTTTGAGACACTAATTCCGGCACGCTTTCCTGCTATGTCATGTAGCGCAATATCTATCGCACTCACTCCAGATGTAACCGTGCCGTGTTCGCTAGATTGCCAGTTAAATCCAAGAATGAGTTTGCGTACGACATCGGGTGATTTTGAGTCTTTACCAATAGCAACAGGTGTCATTACGTCATCGATTAATTTTGAGATTGGCAGACCTCTGCTGTAGCAATAACCTATTCCTACCAAACCATCGTTTGTCGTTATTCGTACAACTGAGTAAGTCCGATGAGTAATTTGCGCAGTGCCTACTGATAGCGGTTGCGGAAGCGGAACTCGAGCTTCATAAGTTTGGATCCTGCTGATCGCATCCATAAAACCGGATGCTAGTACCTTGATATCCAATCGTCAACTGTTTACAATACTGATAATGCACAGGGACACGTAGCGTAAGGACGAACAATGAATGTTTTGATTTTTGGTGGAACTCGTTTTATGGGCCGTTATGTTCTGCGCGCATTGAAAGATGTCGGAGTTGAAGTCACGATTGCAAATAGAGGAACTCGCGAAGAGAACAAAGGTTCCCATAACGTTATTTGTGATCGATCTCAACCAGGGGCACTGGAACAATTCAAAGATTCCAAATTTGATGCGGTCATAGATTTTTCAGCCTATGCATCAGATTGGGTTGAAGAGGCAGGAAACTTTTTTGCTGGAAAGATATCTCGCTATATTTTTATTTCCACAGGAGCTGTCTACACATCCAGTCAATCGTTTCCTATAACAGAAGATTTTCCTAAAGGACCTCCGCATCCATTTGCTCCATATGCTGCAGAGAAAATCCGTTCCGAATCACTACTCCGGGAATTCAACGCAAAGGGCGCTTTTGATACAACCGCGCTACGGCTTCCATTTGTAATGGGACCTGATAATTACGAAGACAGAGAATCCTTTGCATTTAGTCGACTGCTAGCCAAACAGCCAATATTTTTAGCCAATGGCGGCAAGTCGATCCACTCATTCATTTATGCAGGCGATGTAGCTAGTGCCATTGTCAGGATCTTAAGTCTAAAGAGAAGTAATGGCAGCGAGGAATTCAACCTAGCAGTACCACAAGCAACAACAAGTCGCGGTTTCGTTGATTTGGCGGCAGAAGTATGTGGAATTGAACCAATTGTAGTTTCATATCAACCTGAAGATTTTCAAATTGATACTCTCAACTTTGATCTAAAAAATGTTGCTTTCCCTTTCCCAGAAAATAATGCGTTTTTAAGTTCAGAGAAAATTCTTAGTCAATTAGGTTTTGCTCCTGCATACGACCTCAAAGATATGCTTGCTGAGTATTACCAGTGGTGGATGAAGGGTTCCAATAAAGAACCCAAAGAATATCCACTTGAAAGTAGAATCAAGAAAGCACTTGGTAAGTAATTCATCATGAACTCTGAAATTGGTGTTAAGGCTGAGTTAAATCACACGGGCGAACTTGAAGTATTAGAGGCTATTCAAGATCGTGTTTTATGGCTGTCTACCAGAATGATCGACTATGCCAATTCCGACAGGCCTAATGTAGACGGCATAAAGGTTGGTGGGCATCAAGCTTCTAGTGCGTCGATGGCTTCGATTCTAACTGCCTTATATTTTGATTTTCTGGACTCCGAAGATCGTATAAGCATTAAGCCTCACGCATCTCCGGTTTTTCACTCCATTCAATACCTTTTAGGAAATCTTGATCAGGATTACTTAAAAAAGCTTCGTGAAGCAGGTGGTTTACAAAGTTATCCTTCAAGGACAAAAGATCCGGACACAGTTGATTTTTCAACTGGATCGGTTGGCTTAGGTGCAGTTGCACCTTTGTTTGCGGCAGTTACAAGGCAGTACGTGGATTCACATTTTGGACCAAGGCCGAAATCTCGTTTTATTTCGGTGATTGGTGATGCTGAATTAGATGAAGGAAATATTTGGGAAGCACTCGCCGATCCCATAACCACCAATTTAGGAAACGTAATGTGGATTGTGGATTTCAATAGACAGTCTCTGGATCGTGTAATTCCTGGAGTTCGCATTGCACAATGGAGAGCACAATTTGAAGCGGCTGGTTGGCATGTTAAAGAAGTGAAGTATGGTTCGAAGTTAAATAGGGTATTTGAAGATTCAGATAGCCATAAATTCAAAGTCTGGTTTGACCAGATTCCAAACGAACAGTATCAATCACTTTTTGGGCTCACTCCTGAAGCAGCTCGAATTCGATTTTTAGAGGGTTCACCCGATGGCGTGAGCAAGTTTTTAGAAAAATACAATAATGAAGAACTTTTCGAGATTCTAACTGACTTAGGTGGACATGATATTTCATCACTGCTAGAAACATTTAAAGAATGTGATGAAGTAGAAGACAAGCCAAGTGTTGTGTTTGCTTACACAATCAAAGGATGGCATCTACCTATCGCCGGAGACAAGAGAAATCACTCAGCGCAAATTTCAAAAAAGCAGATTGATGAGTTACGGAACTTGACGGGATTAACTGAATCAAATGAGTGGAGTAAGTTTGAGCCTGGAAGTGCAGAGGATTCTCTCTGTTTATCGAGAGCTCACTCGCTGAAGCGGGCCTCCAAAAAAGCTGAAATCGTGGCCGAGTTTCCTCATTCGACAGGCATAGCGCCGACAGGATCCTCATCTTCCCAAGAGGCTTTTGGGCGCGTACTGACCGAACTCAGCAGGAATGAAGAAATTAGACCGTATTTGGTCACCACGGCTCCGGATGTTGCGACTTCTACAAATCTGGGTGGATTCATAAATCGGCATGGAATCTTTAACAAGGATGTTAAACGCGAGTGGAATGACAACTCAATTCAAAAATGGGTAGAAGGTCCCAATGGCCAACACATCGAACTTGGGATCAGTGAGATGAATCTATTTACTTTATTGGGCCAGCTCGGAATCTCAGGAGATATCTCAGACCAGCCTCTCATTCCAATAGGTACTGTTTATGATCCATTTGTTTTGCGAGGACTAGATGCATTTATCTACAGCGTTTATTCTGGCGCAAAGTTTATAGTTGCTGGCACTCCATCAGGAATAACACTTGCTCCAGAAGGAGGGGCACATCAATCAACAATTACGCCATCTGTTGGAGTTGAATTACCAGGTGTAGTACTTATGGAGCCTGCGTATGCTCAGTCTCTTGATTGGTTATTGTGTGATGCATTAGCACACGTCGCTGGAGCAAAGAAAAATACCGCACCAGATCTTAGACCTAACGAACTGGCTTTTTATTTCAGACTAACTACACGATCCATAGACCAACAACCATTTTATGAAGCAAAACAACGTATCGGTGAAGCAACCTTGCGTTCACAAGTACTTGCAGGTGCTTATAAATTAGTAGACGGTCGAAGTGCTTTAACAAAACAGGATAATCATCTTGCACCAGTTGTTTACTTGGCTAGTAGCGGCGCTGTGATGCCAGAAGTTCTAGCGGCAGCTAAACAACTCGCCTTAGAGGGCGTTATCGCTCACGTCATTGACATCACTTCGTTAGGCCGAGTTTTTGGAAGTTGGCAGCGAACCTTAAAGCAGGGAATTCGCACTGCTACGACTCCATCTTTACCTGGCGTCTTAAGAACTACATTCACCGAAAAAGCTCCAATAGTTTCTATCCATGATGGTTCTTCACATGCCATGGCATGGTTAGGATCTGCGCTCGGGATGCCACAAGTTGCTATGGGCGTGGATAATTTCGGACAATCAGGAAATATCCCAGATTTGTATGCCATCCATGATTTGAATGCGGAGTCGATCATCAATGGCGCATTAGCTGCATTGAGTCTTAACTCTTAGTATTACTTACTTTACCCCTGGGGTTCCTTCATATTCATGGAGGACTACTCCGCCAACCAATGAAAACGCACCTTTCCAGTAAAACCCCTCTAAATGCTGCACAACTGGCAGTCGATACATCGGTGCTTGCGCATTTTCTTCAATTCTACTTGTTACGGGACCAGTCCAACATTCAGTAACTTCTATATCAGTGAAATCACGGGCCGTAAGTTGCCTAATTCCGCGGGTACGATCAATTTGAGGAATTAACTTCAAATTAATGTTTTTGATGAAATTAACCCGTTTTGAAACTTCTGAAATATCACATGGCTTGGCTTTGTAAGGCAAGGTTGCAGTGAAAACATTTATTCCATTTCGGTGCATTGTTCCTACGATTAAATCCTCACGGGTTTCTAATTGCACATTTGCAAACCGCTTCGGTTGCCCGTGAAACTCACGTCCGCCTGCCATCGCGCGATCACTATCAACGTAAAAGTATGGTGAATATGCACCTGTCACTTTTCCATTTGGTCCATTGAATTCAACTTGCACCATCACATTAACCTCTTGGGTATTGGCCCCCATGCCTGCAACGTCACCCCAGCGGCCGATTTGCACCATTACAACATCGCTAATTGGTACAAGTGGTTCAGGCACTAACGCCGCAATTGCAGCTGGGTTGGTGCGATATTGGGCAACCAGAACTTCACTATCCTTAAATCGTGCAGGAGGCGGTCCAGTTAGAGGTGTATCAAGTGGAACGGAATGTGCATCATAAGGTGATGGAATGTTATGAAGATAATGAAGTTCAGACATGTAAATTCTCCTTTGTAATACTTATGTTATTAATTACCAATCAATACTTCCACCAGGGTTCATCGCTAGATTTCCACCATCGACAGGCATCGCAATTCCGGTCACCATTGATGCCGCGTCTGATGCAAGGAAAAGCACAGGACCCACCATTTCTTCAGGGCTTCCAAAGCGCCCCATAGGGATTCCCGAAATTACACGATCCACTAATTTTGCTCTGATGGGGTCTTTTTTGAATTCTGCCCAACCCGCGTTATCAAATTGGCAGGGCAAAATAGAATTTACCCGAATGCCATGACGTGCCCAATCAAAAGCACAATCTTTTGTAAATTGAATTATTCCAGCCTTAGCTGCTCCATAGGCAACGCTGCCTCGACCTAGAGCTGATGCGCCAGCAATGGAACTAAAGTTTATGATGCTGCCACCTTTACCTGCCTTTATCATTCGTTGTGCAGCAGCGCGAGAAGTAAGAAAAAAACTAGTAAGGTCATGAGAAATCGTTTTCTCCCAATCCTTTAGTGGCATTACATCTGGTGATGATCGATATTGCGGAGCTGAAATTGCATTTACTAAAATGTTTACAGTAGTAATCTTGTCGATCTTTGCAAATAAATCTTCGACTTCTGACTCTTGGCTTAAATCACCTTCAAAAGCATGAGCAACTCCACCCGTAGCTTTTATAGCTTTGACAACATTGTTCGCATTCTCAAGGTTGATATCGACAATAATCACTTCGGCACCAGCTTGCGATAGTCCAAGGCCTATCGCACTACCAAGTGCTCCACCACCACCTGTAATCAATACGCTTCGGCCAGTTAGGTCAAATAAAGAAGTAGATGAGTTCATGCAGAAAGCCTTCCTTTATTCTCGAGTTTTGTCAACGGTTAACAATTACTATAAATGGAGCATCAAGGGGCCGTTACTTAACCGACTGATGATTAATGTGTCTGAAATAATCTTCGAGCCCTCGCGCTTTAATCCTTTAACAAGTTCATTATCGGATACGCCGGTAATTGATAGCAAAACATTATTTGAATGAATAAGATCATATTTGGTTAGTACTGGAAGATTAAGTGGTTTCAAGGGGTTATCCGTGAATACCTCAATGTCATTCTTTGAGACAAGTTGAGTTTGAATGTTTCCACCTAAAGCGATTATTCCTGCAGCTGCAATCACCGCTTCAGGCGAACCTCCGATACCGATCATTGCATCAACTTCAGTATCAGGTAAACAAGTTGCCAATGCAGCTGTAACATCGCCATCATCAAAAAATCTAACCTTTATACCAATTGCCTGTAATTCTAAAGCCAATTTTTCATGCCTTGGCCGGCGTAAGACATTAACGACTAATTCCTGGATTTCTTTGGACTTTGCCTCTGCGATGATGTGTAGATTTTCTATTAAGGGTCGAGTAATAGAGACCTTGGCAGCAGCTTCGTGGCCTGTAACTAATTTGTACATATAGAAATTGTCTTCTGGATTAAACATTGTGTTACTTGGAGAAAGTGCAATTAAACTAACAGCGCCAGTTTTTCCTTTGGCCACTAATGATGTTCCATCAATTGGATCAACTGCTATATCAAATGCAAGACCAGCGCCATTTCCTACTTTCTCGCCATTTTTTAGCATCGGAGCGTTATCTTTTTGGCCTTCACCTATAACTACTGTTCCATTCATGGTAATTGAGTTAAGTACACTGCGCATCGCATTTACAGCGGCCGCATCAATTGCATTTCTGTCCATGGAGCCGTGAAGATCAAAGACGCTTTCAGCTGCCGACTTGGTTACTTTTTGAATCTCTTCGAAGGAAAGTGTTTCAAGCATTATTGCTAACCCCTGATGCATTATTAGCACTTATTGAAGCTCTTCCGCTTTCTAGCCGAGCTATTGGAACTCTAAATGGGGAACATGAGACATAATCAATTCCTAGCGAGTTAAAGAAGTGAATACTGCGAGGATCTCCACCATGTTCACCACAGATGCCTAGTTTGAATTGAGGATCAAGTCGTCTGGCATGTTCTACTGCGGTTCTAACAAGAATTCCGACCCCCGCTTCATCAAGTGACTCGAAGGGGTTAAAGGGCAGTAACTCTAAATCAAGGTATCTAGGTAAGAATGAGGATTCAACATCATCTCTGCTAAATGCCCATGTCAACTGAGTTAAGTCATTTGTACCAAATGAGAAGAAATCGGCATACGGCACAAGGCGATCAGCGGTAATCGCAGCACGTGGAGTTTCAATCATGGTTCCAATGGGGAAAGTTGTTGTTTGGCCGGCGTGAGCAAATGTTGCTTTTATCTCTTGCTCAAGTGTTTCTCTTAAGTGGAGTAATTCTCGCTGAGTAGCTACTAACGGAATCATGACTTCTGGAAGGGGGGTATGACCGAGTCTTTGAACTTCAATGAATGCATGCACTAATGCGCGAACTTGCATTTTATACAACTCAGGAATCAAGATTCCTAGCCTTACTCCACGTAATCCAAGCATTGGATTGGCTTCATGCATTCTTTGAACTGCAGAGAATATTGCTGTGTCACGAGCCGATACTTCTAAGTTAAGTGCTTCAGACCTGGCTTTTTCAGCCATCAGAGTTGAAAGCGGCGGTAGGAATTCATGTAGTGGGGGATCAAGCAAGCGCACAGTTACCGGTTGTCCGGACATCGCCATCATGATTCCAACGAAGTCAGCTCTTTGTAGGGGTTCCATCTCGGCGATTACGCCATTCTGAACTTCTTCATTTTCTGCCAATACTAATCTTTCAATGTAACTTCTTCGTGGCCCCAAAAACATGTGCTCTGTTCTGCATAACCCGACTCCTTCTGCACCAAGAATTCTTGATCTGACCGCATCTTCTGGGGTATCTGCATTGGCGTGTATGCGTAATTTACGTACGGTATCTGCATGAGTAAGAATTCTGTCAACCGCTTTTACAACTGCAGGCGCATTGGGATTGTCTGCAACAAGTCGTCCCTCTAAATACGAAGTTACATGGGAAGCTACCACTGGCACTTCTCCTAAGTAGATCGCCCCTGTGCTTCCATCAATCGAAATTATGTCGCCTTCATGGACAACGTAATCATCAATAGAGAACTTGCCTGATTTTTCATCTACGTTGATACTTTCACAACCACAAACAGCCGTTTTTCCCATTCCCCTAGCTACAACAGCAGCATGAGAAGTTTTGCCTCCTCGGCTTGTCAAAATACCTTCCGAGGCAACCATGCCCACAAGGTCATCAGGGCTAGTTTCTCTTCTAACGAGAATCACTTTCTCACCCTTTAAGGAAAGATCGTGAGCTCTTTTTGAATCAAACACAACTGAACCAACAGCCGCCCCGGGTGAGGCCGGAATGCCCCTTGCAATTTCTAAAGTTGTTGTAGACAAATCAAACTGCGGGAACATCAAGTGCACTAATTGTTCGCCCGATGTTCGAAGCAGTGCTTCATCTATGTTGATTTTTCCTTCATCCACTAATTGACTAGCGATTCTAAAAGCCGCCTCAGCAGTTCTTTTTCCAACTCTTGTTTGCAAAATCCAGAGCTTTCCTTTTTCGACCGTGAATTCAATGTCGCATAGATCCCTATAGTGGTCTTCAAGGAGGCTCATTGTTGAATCAAGATCTGCATAAACAGAAGGGTATTTCTGGGCAAATTCATGAAGAGATATGGGGGTTCGGATACCCGCAACTACATCTTCACCTTGAGCTCGTTCAAGATAGTCACCATAGTTTCCACTTTCACCAGTGGAAGGATTTCGGGTAAAGGCAACACCTGTGCCTGAGTCATCACTTAGATTTCCAAAGACCATTGACTGGATATTCACAGCCGTTCCTAGATCAGAGGGAATTCTTTCTCGCTGGCGGTAAAGCTGTGCCCGTTCAGAATTCCAGGAATGAAAGACAGCTTCAACAGAACGAAGTAAATGATCGCGGGGATTAAGAGAAAATGACTTACCTTCGGCTTTTTCAATTAACTGTATGTATTCAGCAATAAGCAATTTTGTTTGTTCAAAACCTAACTTGTCGACGGTCTTAATCTTTGCCGCTTGCAAGTAGGTATGATCAATATCTGCAAAACTATCTTTAGGAATATCGCACACAATTCGTCCATACAGATCTATAAATCTTCTGTAAGAATCCCAGGCAAATTCAGGATTACCAGTTTGTTCAGCCAAACCATGTGCTACTTCAGGTGTCATTCCAACGTTGAGAATAGTTTCCATCATTCCCGGCATAGAAAACTTTGCACCAGACCGAACAGAGATGATTAGCGGGTTATCGGGATCTCCAAAGGTTCGACCCAAAGAGCTTTCAAGTTCATGGATCGCTGCATCTAATTCGGTGATGAGTTTTTGGGGGAGAGTTCCAGTACGTAAAAATTCTCGACATGCTTGGGTTGTAATTGTGAATCCAGGTGGAACCGGCAGTCCGATCTTGACCATTTCTGCCAAGTTTGCGCCTTTGCCACCTAAAAGATCTGACTGTGTCTTATCTCCAAAAGAAAAGGGATAGATAAAGTCTGAAACCTTTGTCATCTCTTACTCCCCATAAACAACGTAGGGCTGAAGAGTAATGTCCAAGGGGCAAATTGTAAACAGTATACAAAAGGTGTTTTATCGGGTTGGGTTGGCAATCCTTTCAAGGGCTGCACACGCATAGTGGTAAACAGCTTTCACATCATGGGTCATGGCAATTTCTTGGCTCCAAAGCGCCCCACCCATGCACACCCCAACACATCCTGCATCGATATACGAGCGCACTTCTGCCGGTTGGACCCCGCCGGATACCACCAGCGCTAAATCAGGAAGAGGCTCCAAAACGCTATGGATAAATTCAATACCACCCACCGCACTTATTGGAAAAACCTTCAGACTTGTTGCGCCGAGTTGTTGAGCTCGAACCATTTCGGATGGAGTTAACGTGCCCGGGGTAAATGGCAAACCTACTCGCACAGCTTCCTTAAGAATTGCTTCATCCAAATTTGGCGCAACACCAAAAGCAGCACCCATAGATTGCAATCTTTGAACTTGTTCTATGGTTCGAACGGTTCCACCACCTAAACGTGTGACACCTTCTGCTAGCAATTTCTCAATAACTTGCAGTGCGTTAGGTACCGTCATGGTGACTTCAATGGCATCAACACTTGTTGCATTGAAACCTCTAGCCAGCGTTAGAGCAATCTCTGGATCATCAGTTCGAATTACAGCAATTACACCAGATTTCATACCGCTGTAAGTCCGGCATCCATTGAAAACACAGTGCCATTCACAAATCTTGCTTCGGGACTTAGGAGAAACGCAATTCCATGTGCAACTTCTTCAGGTGTTCCCATCTTCCCATCAAGCTGACGAGCCTCCATCAACTTTCTCGTGGCCACAGGATCAGGGGCATCAGAAAGTATTCGACCGATCCAAGTTGAATCAACTGTTCCGGGTGCAATGGCATTGATTCGAATCCCATCGAGTGCGTGATCTGCTGCAATGCAACGAGTTAAACCAACCACTGCAGCTTTAGATGCACAGTAGGCGACTCTATTCTTAAGCCCAACCAAGGCACCAGCAGATGCCACATTAACTATTTCGCCCTTTTTACGAGCAACCATTTGAGGCACAATCAACTTGCACATCAAAAAAGTAGCCTTGATGTTTACATCAAAGGTTAGATCCCACTCTTCTAGGGTTGTTTGCTCGACAGTTCTAGCAAAGCCAATACCTGCGTTATTTACGAGGGCATCTACTTCGAATTCACTAAACTTTTTGCCGAGTTCGCGTAGGACATTCTCGCCATCAGAGAGGTCAATATTTAGAATTTCGACCTTGCGGTTGTGAATCCCCAACGAATTTCGCGCAACTTCAAGGTTAGACAGATCTTTGTCAATCAGGAAAAGGTCGTAGCCATCTTTTGCTAATTGATGCGCAGTTGCCAAACCAATTCCGTTAGCTCCTCCGGTGATTACCGCAAGAGGTTGCGAAGATCCTTTGTAACTCACAATTAAGCCCCTACGACTTTGTTTCTTAGAATTCCGATCTTCTCGATCTCGACTTCAATTACATCTCCAGGTTTCATAAATAGCGGTGGCTTTGAGAACGCACCAACTCCATGAGGTGTTCCGGTGGTGATTACATCGCCCGGTTCCAAGGTGATGCGTGCTGAGATATATGAAATTAAGAAAGGGATACTAAAAATTAGATTTGAGGTATTGCTTGACTGAACCGTCTTTCCATTCAAGCGAGCTTCAATCTTTAGATTGTGTGGATCACCGATTTCACTGGCCGGAACAATGCGAGGACCGATCGGACCGTAGGTGTCATATGACTTACTTCGCACCCACTGGCCATCTTTACCCTGTGCTTCTCGATCTGTTACATCGTTCATACAGGTATATCCAGAAACATAGCTAAGTGCATCGGCTTCTGATACTCGAACAGCTTTCTTGCCAATTACTACCGCGAACTCTGCTTCCCAGTCTGTCTGTGTTACACCGGCTGGGATCACAATGTTGTCATCATGAGCAATCAAAGATGTTGTCCACTTAGTAAATAGGACTGGAACTTCTGGTAGTGGGACATTTGCCTCGGCTGCATGGTCTTTATAGTTAAGACCGACGGCGATTACCTTTCCAGGCATTGGTAGCGGAAGATTCATGAAAGCACCTTTCTAGGCTCAAAAATAGATAGCGGTAAGACTACCCTCGGGCCATTAAATTGTATACAGTAAACCCCACACACAAAGAGGAGATTTCAATGAGCGAGATTGTTATGGCCGTAGCAGAGGGCATCGACACCGCGTGGGCTTTGCCGGTTGCTGAAAAACTTGGCTTTTCAATCAAGGTGGGCTCATTAGAAACTGTCGATCAATTTGTTGAGACAACCACTGGCTGCCAAGCGGTATTGGTCGCATTGCACAAATTAGATGCAGAAAAAATTGCAAAGATGCCTAAGTCTGTAAAATGTATAAGTCGATTAGGTGTCGGCTTAGATAGCATTGACTTAGTAGCTGCAAAAGCTCATAACGTGCCTGTGATATTCCAACCAACTTATGCGTACAACGAAGTTGCAAACCACGCAATTTCAATGATCATGGCATTGCACCGCGGCCTATTCCAGGCTAATCAATCAACTCAGGAAGGCAAGTGGATTCCTGCTCCAAAAACTGCTGAAATTATTTCTCTCCAAGATTCTTCATTAGGTGTTATTGGCTGCGGAAGAATTGGTAGAAATTTCATTGAGAAAATGCGTCCCTTTGTAAAAGAAGTTATTGGTTATGACCCAGGAGTTACATCACCGATCGAAGGCGTTCGCATGGTTTCAAATCTTGATGAGCTTTTAACATCATGCAAAGTAATTAGCATGCATGCCCCATACATGCCTTCAACGCATCACATGATTTCTGAAAAAGAATTAGCAAAAATGCAAAAAGGATCAATTTTGGTCAATGTTTCCAGAGGAGGCTTGATTGATGAAGATGCCCTGGTGAAGGCGCTTGAGTCAGGTCACTTAGATGGCGCAGGTTTAGATGTATTTGAAAAA
This sequence comes from Candidatus Planktophila sp., assembly GCA_044341805.1. Classification (GTDB taxonomy): domain Bacteria; phylum Actinomycetota; class Actinomycetes; order Nanopelagicales; family Nanopelagicaceae; genus Planktophila. Next base: position 25,096 of record JBIIQY010000001.1, on the reverse strand, counting down.
GAGCCATTAGCTGAAGATTCAATTCTGCGTCGTACTAAAAATTTGATCGTTTCACCCCATATTGCTTGGTATTCACAAAGTGCTGGCCCACGGCTATTTCAATGGGGATTTGAAGATGCATATAGCTTGATAACTACTGGAAAGATTAATAACGGTAATTTTGCAGTTGGTCCGTTCTAAATAACTACGAAACGAAGAGGGAACAAATGGAAGAGATATTCGTACCAGCGCTTGGAATGGCTATGGACACTGTTGTGTTGCTCGAATGGACCAAACAACCAGGGGATCAAGTCAATGCTGGTGAATCAATTGCAGTCGTTGAAACCGACAAGACAACTTTGGATATAACTTCGGAAACTTCAGGAACATTAGGAAAACACAGATACCAGCCCAATGATGAAGTTCCAGCCGGAAACACGATTACCGTAGTGCTAGCTCCAGGAGAGGTTGAATAGATGAGTACATTGAGCAAGGAGAAGTCATTAGCCGCGCTTCGCCTAATGATGGTTATCCGCGATTTTGAAGAGACTGCGGATAAATTATGTTTACGAGGAAAAGTTCCTGGCGGAATGCACAATTCATCTGGCCAAGAGGCCGCTGCCGTTGGCGTGCTATCAGCACTAGCTCCTGATGACGTAATTGCTACTACTCACCGATCACACCATCACACCTTGGCAAAGGGATTTACACCAAAGTCTGTGATGGCAGAACTGTTTGCCAAATCAACAGGGGTATCTGGTGGTCGTGGTGGATCTATGCACCTGGCTGGAGTTGAACGCGGGCACTTTGGCGGTAATGGAATTGTTGGTGCCGGTGTTGGCATTGCAATGGGTGCAGCATTAGGAATTCAAACTCTCAAGGATAAAAAAGTTTCAGTGGGTTTTGTTGGGGATGGCGGAATGAATACGGGGCGAACTTGGGAAGCCATTAATATGGCAGTTATTTATAAGTTGCCCTTCATTATTATTTGCGACAACAACCAATACGCAGTGGAAACATTTGTAGGACGCGTTACAGGCGGTGGAGATTTAGCAAAACGCGCCGCTGGATTTGGTCTGCCAAGTTTCAACATCAATGGCCAAGATGTAGAAGAAGTTTACAAATACACAACTGAAGCCAGGGAAAGAGCGCTTGCTGGTGAGGGTCCGACCTTTATCAACGCGGTTACATATAGATATTACGGTCACAACGTAGGTGAAAAGGGCCAGTACAGAACCCAAGAAGAGATTGCGGAGTGGAGAACCTCTAAAGACCCTATTGATTACTTCACCGGAGTAGTACTTGAGAGAAAATTCGCTTCACAACAAGAGATCGACGATATGCGTGCATCGGTAAGAAAAGAGATTGAGGAAGCCGTTGCATTTGCAGAGTCATCACCTGAACCAAGTATTTCAACAATCACTGACGGCGTAGATTCTGGAAAGTTAGGAATTCAGTTATGAGCACCGATACAACAGTAAAAGCTAACGCAACACCAACGTATTCAGAGGCATTCCAATCTGGCGTACGTGAAGAGATGACCCGGAATAAAGGAATCTTTATTTTAGGCACAGATCTTCAAGAGCGCGGCGGACACTTTGCCCAAGTTAAGGGAATTGCTCAAGAGTTTGGCTTTGATCGAGTTAAAGACTCTCCAATTTCAGAGGCGGCGATGGTTGCTGCCGGTATGGGTTCAGCGATGTATGGCTGTCATCCAATTATCGACCTTAACTTTATTGATTTTTCACTTGGCGCGATGGATGAAATTATCAACCAAGCAGCAAAAATCAGATTTATGTTTAACAAGCCGGTTCCATTGGTTATCCGTGCAACTTCTGGCATAGCACTGGGCGGAGCGCATCACTGCAACTCACTTGAATCATTTTTTGCCCACACTGCTGGATTGTCACTGGCTGTCCCTTCAACACCAATGGATGTTAAGGGACTAATCAAGACAGCTCTTCGCAATGAAGATCCAGTTATTTTCTTGATGCATAAGAAGCTGTCAGGCATCCGTGGTGAGATTAAGGGTGACGATTACTTCGTCCCATTTGGCAAGGCAGCAACAATCAAGTCAGGTAAAGATGCTGTCATTATTTCTTATGGTTATTCCGTTGTGACCGCGAATAAAGCAGCACAAGCCTTAGAAGCAGAGGGAATATCAGTTGAAGTGATTGATCTACGCACACTTTATCCATTAGACACCGATGCAATTAATGCAGCGGTCCAGAAGTTTGGTCGCGTTGTGGTTGTAGACGAGGCGCCATTGTTCGGATCAATTACTGCTGAGATTGCGGCAACTGCAACGGAGGCAAACTTCGGATCGCTGAAGGGTCCAATCGTGCGTGTTGGCGCGGCGCGCGCACCACTTAGTGCAAACCCTGCGATGTCAGAAGCTGCAATTCCTTCAGTTGATTCAATTTCAGCTGCTGTTAAAAAAGTCATGAAGTACTAGAGGAGATGAAATGTCTGCAAACGTCTTTGATTTAACTGGCAAAGTAGTAGTTGTAACAGGTGCAGCCGGTGGCATCGGAATGGCTGTTTGCAGACAACTTGGTGGCAGTGGAGCAACAATAGTTCTCTCTGACGTTAACAAGAGTGGACTTGAGAGCTCGAAGTCAGAGCTAGATTCACTTGGCATAAAATGCGGAACCTTTGTTAGTGATGCAAGTATCGAGTCTGAAGTAATTGCTCTATATCAATACGTCTCAAAAGAGTTTGGAGTACCGGACGTGTTGGTAAACAATGCTGCGCAAGGGACGCACACCCCTCCGCAAGATACTTCGATGGAAGTTTGGAATCGCGTAATTGGAACTTCACTAACTGGATACTTCTTGAACGCTCGCGAATTCGCTCGTGCCGTTTTGCCTTCGAAAAAATCAGCGGCCATTGTCAACATCAGTTCAATTGCTGGAAGCTCAGCAATTGGTCGGGGAAACTTTGCATACAGCACCGCAAAAGGTGGGGTTAATCAGTTCACTCGTGAATTAGCGATCGAATGGGCAAAGTCGAAAATTCGAGTGAATGCGATTCAGCCTTGCTCGGTTAACACTCCTGGTTGGCGCAAATGGGTTGAAACTGAGGGCGAAAAAGGGACTGCATTAATGAATCAATTGGTTCGTGGTATCCCGATCGGCCGAGTGGCTGAGCCAGAGGACATTGCAAATGCGGTTCATTTCTTGGCAAGTGATGCTGCAGCCATGATTACAGGAACGATCTTGCCTGTTGACGGAGGCAATCTTGCCTACAACGCGGGTGGAACGCTCGGGGAGTACTAAGCGACACAGGCAACTCCACCCCCTTTCTCACAGAGCACTCTAAGGCTTATTGGGCTATTGTTGTTTACAAACAACAATCTGGGGGAGCACACATGCCAAGCACAATTAAGCCATTGGGTTTAGGGATAGCCTCACGCCGAGTTCTGTCTGATGTTGTGACAGATGATCTGCGCCAAGCAATTGTTGACCACGAGCTAGAGCCGGGTCGTCGAATTTCTGAAGATGAACTTGCGGCTCAGATGGGTGTTTCACGTGGTCCAATTCGCGAAGCCCTTGCACGTCTTGAGCGAGAAGGACTGATCACTCTTGAGCGACACCGCGGCGCTCGTGTTGCATCATGGTCAGAGCAAGATATCGATGAGATTTACTCCATGAGAAGCGTGTTAGAAGGTCTTGCAATTGAGTGGGCTTGCAAGAATGCCACTGTGGCAGATCTTGCTGCGATGGATGAGGTATTAACAAGATACTCAAAGCTGACAGAGAAGCAACGCACCCCAAAAGAAGTGAGCAAGATTGACTTGGAGTTTCACAGCGCGCTTTTCGCAGCAGCTCACCACGAAAGATTGTTTAAAGCCTGGGAAGTTTTGCGTTCACAGATCCATGCATTCCTGGTCTATACCTGGTCTCAAGATGAAAAAGTTAACAAGGAATTTCTCCCGCAGTGGGGACCAGATCACCTAGAACTTTTAGAGATCATTCGGGCAAAACAAACAACAAAGGCAAAAGCAATGATTCATGAGCATGTTGAAAGAGGCGCAAAGCGCGTTGTAAAACACTTTCAAGAATCACCAACCGACAAAGTTTCTAAGAAAAAGAGATAATTCGTCTTCTATAGCGCCTTGATTGAGTCGAGAATTGATGTTGAGATTTCAATTTTTGGTGAATTCTTTGCACGCTGTTGATTTTCAACATCACCAGGAACTAAAACGGGGTTGCTGGGATTGGCTGGCGGGGTAGCTCGGATAGCTTTAATTGCCTCAGAAATTTCAGCTTTAAACTGGGACGTACCAAAGAATTTATCTGGATCAATTACAACCATAACTGTTCCAAAACCATGTGAATATCCATTGTTCATTGATGGATGATTTCCAGATAAAGCCCCACCCAGCAACTCAATCATCAGGCTCAAGCAGTACCCCTTGTGTCCACCAAAGGGAAGAATTGCTCCACCATTGTAAAAGTCATTTGGGTCATTACTTTCGACTCCATTTTTATCAATAACTGTTGCAGGGGGAATTGAAACTCCATTGGCTTTTGCAACTCGTAATTTTCCTTCTGCACTTGCTGCGGTTGCAAAATCAATTACAACAGGATCACCATTAGATGGTATTCCAGCAGCAAAAGGATTAGTTCCAAAAAGTCGATCCTTGCCTCCAAATGCAGCTACCGCAGGATCAGCGTTACACCACGTCATGGAAATCAAATTCTCCTGTGCAAATAGTTCAGAGTATTCGCCGACTCGTCCTATGTGATTGCAATTGGCAATTGAAACAGCACACACACCAAACTCTTTTGCTTTCTTTGTGGCTACTTCAACCGCATATTTGCATGCAATTTGTCCCCAACCCCAGTGGGCATCTATAACTACCGATGCGTTAAATTCTGACTTAATTGTTGGTTGAATATCAGGAACGATTACCTTTTTATCAATCAATTGGGTGTATTCAAGTAAGCGGATTACACCATGTGATGCATGTCCGGCTTCCTGGGCTTGCACAAGTGACTCAGAAATAGAGCGAGCGAAAATTTCGGGAGTATTCCATTTCATCAGAATTTCGGTCGCTAAGGACAAAAGCTCTTCTCGTGAGATCAGCTGCGTCGATACATTTGTAGACATCCTTAGTTCCCCTTGACCACGTTGCTAAAATCGTTAACAATAGACAATGCAGAGTAACGCTGTCTATGCCAAAAATCAATCAATTGAGCGGAGAAAGTAATGAAGGTAGTAGGACTGGAAACTATTCGGCTCAATGAATATCCAAGCATTATGTTTCTACAGGTTCATACCGATGAAGGAATTATTGGTTTAGGTGAAAACTGTGTTGGCGTTGAAACCGTAGAAGCCTTCATCCACGAAAGTATCGCCCCACGAATTTTGGGCAAGGATCCACTTGAGATAAATGCCCTACATGAAACTTTGCACCAAGATTTCATTGGCTATTCAGGATCCAGCATTGCAGTAAGAGCAACATCTTCGATTGATATCGCGCTGTGGGACATTTTTGGCCAAGCGGTCGGTCAACCAATTTATCAGCTCCTGGGCGGCAAGGTTCGAGAAAAAATTAGGGCGTATAACACCTGTGCCGGAACTGGTTATGCCAAAGGATCTTCAAATATAGATCGCAAGCGAACTGCGCAGCTAGGTGTTGTTACAGATGGCGACTACGAAGATCTCTTTGCATTCTTAAATAAGCCAGAAGAACTAGTGCATAGTTTACAAGAAATGGGATTTACCGCCATGAAGATCTGGCCCTTTGATGAGGCTGCAATTCGCGCTGGTGGTCAAACAATCATGGGAAAAGATTTGCATGAAGGAGTAGATATTTTCCGTCGTGCGAGAGAAGCAGCAGGATCTGATTTCGACATTATGCTCGAGATGCATTCGCTCTGGTCGGTGCCAGCTGCAACAACTATCGCACATGCTGTTGAGGAGTTTTCTCCATTTTGGATTGAAGATCCATTCAGACATGAAAGCACCGATGCACTCGTTCGATTTAAGCAATCAATTAATTCACCATTAACTACAGGCGAGACCACTGGCACCAGATGGGATCACCATCGGTTATTGAAATCAAACGCAATTGATCATTTGATGATTGATCCGGGATGGGTTGGTGGTATTACAGAGGCACGACAAGTAATTGGTTTAGCTAGTGCTTATGGAGTACCTGTTGCACCACACGATTGCACGGGTCCGGTCGTATTGACTGTTGGAACCCACCTTGGCGCGACTTACCCAAACATTGAGCTTCAAGAAATGGTCCGCGCCTTTTACTACGGCTGGTATCAAGAAATGGTAACTGTGTTGCCGAAGTATGAAAATGGCTACTTAACTCCACCAACAGCTGCAGGGTTAGGTACCCAGTTGCAACCTGGCATCAATAAGCGTGCAGATGCGGTAGTTCGTTGGAGCAAACTTGGCTAAAGAGTTAATTCTTGGCCTAGATTTTGGTACTTCTTCCGTAAAAGGAATCTTTATTGATTTTGAAGGAGCCATTCTTAAACGAGTTGAGTCGAAAATCGAAACCACGCATTCATCAAGCACTTACGCGGAACAGAATGCCCTTGATTATTTGGTTGCCCTAAAAGACATTTCATCCAAGAACGCTGATCTAATCTCGCGAGTCGTTTCTATTGGCCTATCTGGTCAAACACCATCAGTTGTCTGTGCAGATAAAGATGGTCAGCCAGTCAGACCAGTACTTATCTGGCAAGATAATCGCGCAGTTGCAGAAGCAGCAGAGTTAGCAGATAGATTTGGTAACCCACTTCCGGTTATAGGGACTTCACTTCCCTGGTCAGCAAGTGCTTGCCTAGCTAAATTACTGTGGTTATCTCGCAATGAAGATCAAACAGTAAGTAAAACCAAATGGATCTTTCAACCTAAAGACTTTGTTGGTTTTCACTTAACTGGAAAAGCAATATCTGATCCATGGTCTAGTAAAGGTTTGTGCAACGTAAAATCCAAATCTCCTATACCTGACGTTCTTAGCTACACAGGGTGGGATGCCCATGTTGTTCCAGAGTTACTAGATGGTTTCCAAAGTCGTGGAACCATTACAAAACAGGCTGCACAAAGTTTTGGTTTTTCTGAAGGAACAGAGGTGTCGGTTGGGTGGTCTGATGCGATGTGTGGCATGGCGGCCATGGGTGTGTTTACTAAGCCGGCAACCTTTGTAATAACAGGCACTTCAGCAATAGTCGGATCATCTTCAGCAACGCCTCCTGATGATGGGGGAGATCTCTACATCATTCCTGATACATGTGCCCCCCTTGCAGTGACATATGGCCCAACTCAGTCAAGTGGATCTTCAGTCGCTTGGGCCGCAGATCTTTTTGAGATAGAGGCCAACGAGTTAATAGATTTAGCTATGGCTGCTTCTGGCACGGAAATACCGATTTATCTTCCATATATAAATGGTGAGCGAGCTCCGCTGTGGAGACCAGATGTGCAAGCAGGTTTCTACGGAGTAACTAGTCAATGCAAAAAATCGCATATGGCAATGGCTGTGATGGAAGGAATTTCATTTGCCGAAAGACAAGTTGCAGAACTGGCAGAGACACTCAACGAAGTTCGGCAACCATCCATTCTTTTAGGAGGTCACGCAGGAAATGACCATCGCTGGGAAAAAATTCGGCACAGAACCCTTAGCCGAGCGATTGAAAGATTTGAGGATGTCGATACAACAACTAGAGGTTCGGCAATGTTGGCTCACGCTGTAATTACAAAGAATTTCTCTGACTCGTGCGAGGCCTTGAGTTTTCAACCCTTAGTAAGCCAACCAACTTCAAATGATCTGATGTACTCTGATGCCAAATTTAAAGAGTTTTTGGCGGCCCAAGAATATGCAATTGACCTAGCAAATAGAAAGAGAAAATCAACTGATGAAAACTAAAAGCAAACTAGCAAATCTCAAGCAGCTAGTTAGAATCAGAAAACCGATTTTGTCGAGTAAAAAGCGACGAGTTTCTAGAGCTAATACAATTTATGATTTAAGGGCGGCAGCTAAGAAATGCACCCCGCGTGGACCTTTTGACTACACGGATGGAGCCGCCGACCAGGAGATCACACTCAACAAGGCAAGAAGCAGTTTTGAAAAGATTGAATTTCGCCCACACATTCTGAGAGATGTTTCATCAGTAACTCTTGAAACTACAATGTTGGGAAAGCAATATTCAATGCCTGTAGGAATTGCTCCAACAGGCTTTACTCGCATGATGAATGTCGAGGGTGAAATTGCTGGTAGTGGCGCAGCAAGTGCATTTGGAATTCCATTCACACTCTCAACAATGGGTACGACATCAATTGAAGGTGTGGCTAAAAATGCACCGAATGGAAGTAACTACTTTCAACTTTATCTTTGGAGAGATCGAGATCGAAGTCTTGAACTGATTCGACGGGCTGAAAAAGCCGGATATGACGGTTTAGTTCTAACAGTTGATGCACAAGTAGCAGGTGCGCGACTTAGAGATGTTCGAAATGGACTGACAGTGCCACCAACTTTGACAGCTGCAACATTTTTAAATGCACTACCCCGTCCAAATTGGTGGTGGAATTTCCTTACAAAGGAACCTCTAAACTTTGCGTCTTTGGAATCATGGAATGGAACCGTTGCCCAACTTATGGACACGATGTTTGATCCATCAATGACATACGAAGATCTGAAATGGATCCGTGAGATATGGCCAAAGAAGTTAATTGTTAAGGGAGTGCAGCGAGTAGATGATGCGGTCAAGTGCGCTGAATACGGAGCAGATGCAATCGTGCTTTCTAATCACGGAGGCCGTCAATTAGATAGAGCTCCCGTCCCATTCTTGCTCCTGCCTGAAGTGAAAAAGGAAATCGGAAACAAATCAGAGATTCACATTGACACTGGAATTATGCATGGCGCAGACATAATTGCGGCAAAAGCACTAGGTGCTGACTTTACGTGGATTGGTCGTGCTTATTTGTACGGCCTGATGGCTGGAGGCCGACTAGGCGTCGATAGAACGCTGACAATTTTGCAAACTCAAATGACCAGAACTCTTAAATTATTGGGCGCTAATTCATTAGATGATCTAGATCCAAGTATGGTGAAATACCTGGATTAATTCGCCAAGAATCCACCATCTACAGCTAGCACTACACCGCTTACATAGTCTGAAGCTGGTGCAGACAGGAACAGTGCAGCTCCTGCTAGATCAGAGGGTTGTCCCCACCGACCCTTAGGAATGCGGCCGGTAATCCAATTGACTCGCTCTGTATCTTTACGGATGTTTTGAGTTATGTCAGTTTCAATAAAACCCGGGGCGATGGCATTAACGGTAATTCCCATGGGCAGAAGTTCATTGGATAAGCCACGGGTAAGTCCGGCCAGTGCGGTCTTTGCAGCGGTGTAACTGATGACATTTTTGCCGCCAAGGAAGGTCCACATTGAGGCGATGAAAATAATCTTTCCGTAGCCTCTTTTGGCCATGCCTTTACCGATTTCTCTGGAAAGGATAAAGGGTGCGGTTAAGTCAATTTCAATTGTTTGGTCCCAAAGATCATCATTGTGATCTAGAGCCTCAGCCCGATTTGCAAGACCAGCGTTATTGATAAGGATGTCAATCGTGAAGTCTTTGACCTTTTCGATTAGTTCCAATGTTTCCTGGCGACTTCGAAAGTCACAGGAAAAAGTTGTGTAGGAGACTCCATTGTCTGCGGCGATTTTAGAGAGCTCATCATTGGGGGTTTGCTGAGAACTCACGACAATGAGATTTGCTCCATGCTCAGCCAGGGCGCTGGCAATCGCAAAGCCGATGCCTTTTCTTGCCCCTGTGACCAATGCCGTCTTGCCTCGGACATTAAATAGCTCCAAATAGGTCATTGCCACTCCGCTTCGCTCGATTGTTTAATGTATACAAGGCTATCGTCTTGATCCCGGGTCGCGTCAATGTCTTCGAGAAGCTAATTGCATCTGGTTTGCATGTCGACAACTCGTTAGTCCACCAATAATATTTGCAGTGGTCACGAGTTCCAGCATCAAGCCCCGGCTAACTGGACGGCAACCCTCCACCGCGGCGGGGTGCTCCGGGTGAAGACCAGGCCGATAGTCACCACCATCGGCAAGCGTGGGTCTAACTAACTGTTCTGATCTAGTTAGTTTAGTTAGTGATGATCCCCTGACACTCTAGGAGATTACCTTGAAAAAGCGTTTTACTTTGTTTTCAGCCGTTGTTATTGCAGCAGCGTTAACACTTGCAGGATGTTCGTCATCAGATTCATCAACATCTGAAGCAGCCTCTTGTGAAAAAGCAGATCTTGCAACAATTACTGAAGGCAAGCTAACTATTGCAACTGGCGAGCCTGCTTACTACCCATGGGTTATTGATGACAAGCCAGAGACTGGAAATGGTTTTGAAGGTGCAGTTGCATACGCAGTTGCTAAGCAACTCGGATTTGATGCAGCAGATGTCACATGGGTTCGTACAACATTTGATTCAGCTGTAACACCAGGAGAAAAGAACTTTGACTTTAACTTGCAGCAATTCTCAATTACAGAAGAGCGCAAGAATGCAGTTGATTTCTCATCTGCTTACTACACAGCTCCACAGGCAATCGTTTCATTCAAGGGAAGCAAGATCGAAGGAAAGACAACTCTTGCAGAACTTAAGGGCGCAAAGCTTGGCGCAGCTGTTGGAACAACATCACTTGATGCGATTGAAAACCAAATTGGTTCAACACCACAGGTATTCAATGACAACGCTGCAGGTGTATCAGCACTTAAGAACAAGCAGATCGATGGTCTAGTAGTAGATCTACCAACTGCTTTCTATCTTGCTGGTGTAGAAGTTCCTAACGGTCTAATCGTTGGTCAGTTGCCTTCTACAGGTTCAGGAGATCAGTTTGGTCTCTTGCTAACTAAGGGCAGCAAGCTGACTTCATGTGTTTCAGGCGCAGTTGATGCAATCACTGCCGATGGAACATTGGCTGCAATTACAGACAAGTGGCTAGCAACTGATGCTGGCGCTCCTGTATTGAAGCCTTAATAGAGAATAAGAAGTAGAAGCGGTAGTTTGGCGGCCATGTCAGAGAAGCAAAGCTCTGCGTGGTCGCCAAGCTCACGTGAGATCCAACGCCGCAAGTCTCGGCGGGCAATAAGCCGCAAGCAAGCAGGTATTGCTGCGGCTTCTTCCATTTTTGTACTTGGAACATTGTTTGTAATTCTGGTGACAAGCCCGGGTTGGGAAACAGTTAAAGCAACTTTCTTCGATATCGATTACGGCAAAGAAGTTTTTCCAACAGTTGTTAAAGGTCTATGGATTAATCTGCAACTCACCTTTATCGGGGGAGCAGCAATCGGAGTTATCGCATTAGGTCTAGCCTTATTGCGAACTACAAAATCTCCTGCACTTACGCCTTTTAGATTTTTAGCTACCGCCTACGTTGATATCTTCCGTGGCGCACCACTGATTTTGATAATTTTGTTAGTTGGTTTCGGAGTTCCAGCACTTGGACTTAAAGGCGTGTCTAGCAATGTGATTTTCTTAGGAACAGTTGCAGTAGTTCTTACATATTCAGCATACGTTGCCGAAGTAATTCGAAGTGGAATTCTGTCGATTCACCCCAGCCAAAGAGCCGCAGCAAGATCCCTAGGTTTAACCTCTGGGCAGACAATGCGCTTTGTTGTTTTGCCTCAAGCAATTCGACGTGTAGTTCCACCACTTCTAAATGACTTTGTCTCACTTCTGAAAGACACTGGTCTTGTTTCGATTCTGGGTGTTACAGATGCAGTCCGTGCGGCTCAAATCAATGCCAGCCGTACCTTTAACTACACCCCATATGTCGTTGCTGCGATCTTGTTCTTGCTTATAACTATCCCAATGACCCGCTACACAGATCGTGCAATTAGACAACGCACTAACGCTCAGAATTCTGAAGGTGCCATCTAATGAGTAATGTCCTTGAGCTGGTAAATATTCGTAAATCTTTTGGGGCCGAACTTGTCCTCAACGATTTATCCCTGACGGTACCAGAACACACTGCAACGGTTTTGATTGGTGCATCTGGATCAGGAAAATCAACCTTGCTTCGTTGCATCAATTTATTAGAGTCCATCGATGATGGACAGATCTTCTTGGATGGCGAAGAGATCTCAGATCCACTGATTAATGTTGATGAAGTCCGTCGTCGGCTGGGAATGGTCTTTCAGTCATTTAACTTGTTCCCACACAAAACGGTCTTAGAAAACATCACCTTGTCGCCGATTCAGGTTCACGGTAAAAGTAAAGATGAAGCCAATGCTCATGCGATACAACTGCTGAAGCGCTTTGATCTAGCCGATAAAGCGGATCAATATCCAGATCGCCTTAGTGGTGGCCAGCAACAACGCGTAGCGATTATTAGATCACTAGCTGTTAGCCCTCGTTTGCTTTTACTTGATGAAGTCACATCCGCACTTGATCCTGTTTTAGTTAATGAAGTATTAAGTGCAGTGCGTGATCTGAAAAGTGATGGAATGACGATGATTCTTGCAACGCATGAAATGGGCTTTGCGACTCAGGTTGCAGATGAGGTTTGTTTCCTTGAATCTGGAAACATTGTTGAGCGCGGAACCGCCGAACAAGTGTTACATAATCCGCAGAATCCAAAGACTCAAGAGTTCCTAAAGCGGGTTCATCAAGCTGGACGCCTGTAGCATCGGCCTATGAGCGCATTTAATCAACGCCTGCAGCCACTTCGCGAGCTAATGAAGGCCAAAGGCCTTGATGCATTTGTATTGCGCCGTAATCCAAACCTTGCCTGGGCCATAGCAGGTCGTGCACATGTTCCAACAACTATTGATATGGCTTGCTTTGATTTAATTATTACGCAGGATTCTGCAACGGCGATTACTAATGTTGTTGAAGCGCCACGATTGATCGCTGAAGAACTTCCCAGCGAAGTATCGGTAAAAACAATTAAGTGGTCTGAAGGTCGCGACCCTCTTCTTCCAACAGGGCCAAAAGTCGGAAGCGATCAACCTGGTGGCGATCGAATTGATCTAGGCGTTGAAGTCGAAATTATTCGCGGATCATTGATTGAATCTGATCTTGCGAGATTCAAAGAAATCTGTGCCGATGCTGCAGTTGCATTAGGAAATGCCATGAAGCAGGTAGAAAGTACCGATCGTGAAATTGATGTCGCAGGATTGATTACACATTCTCTGTGGCAAGCAGATCTTGAGATTGCATTCTTGGGGGTCGCTGGCGAAGAACGTGTTCATAAATTTAGACATCCACTTCCAACGGACGTGGTTGTGGGAAATCGAGTTTCTGCATCAATTTGTGCAAAGCGCAAAGGTCTGATCGCATCAATTACTCGCATAGTTACTTTTGGTGAAGTAACCGATCGGATGGTTTCTGATTACACATCAATTTACAAAGTTGAAGCAGCTTTACTAGATGCAACAGTTGTTGGGGCACCATTTTCAGATCCAATCCATGCAGCTATTGCGGCTTATCCCGCCAATGGCTTTGATGCCGATGAATGGACCAAGCATCACCAAGGCGGCCCCACAGGATTTTTGCCTCGAGACTGGCCGGCAAACCAGACCAGCTCACGCTTGATCGCGCACAACCAACCGATTGCCTGGAACCCAACAGGTAAGGGATGGAAGGCCGAAGACACCATTGTGGCTACGGATTCAGGCGTAAAAATGCTCTCTGTGGACCCTGATTGGCCCTCTTTCGAGGTCAATGGTCGGACCAGAGCCTTTCTTCTCCAGAAATAAACAGCATCACAGTCTTATAACAACGCGTAAAAATGCCCTTTCAGCATTGACTCGCATCTAATCCAGTGGCAGTCTCTGCCCAGAGGTCTTACCACTGGAGGTTTAATGAGCACTGTTGCTCTTGTCGCGCTTGCGCGCCCTACCTTCGACCTCGTCTGCGCCCAAGCCAACTTTGATTCTGCTCGCGCTTTGCTTACCGAGTTAGGCGCCACAGTTGTGGGTCCTGCTGATCTAGTGATGACGGTTGAAGATGTTGCCGCTGTAACTCTTCCTGAAGCCGATCTACATATTTTGTTTATGGCCTCATTTTCTGATGCATCTCCTGCGGTTCAACTCCTTGGCAAAGTTAAGGGACCGGTTCTTGGCTGGTCAATGCGTGAACCTGGCGAAGTTGGGGAGCGCCTGAAACTGAATTCAATGTGCGGAGTTAATCTTGCAGCACATGCATTAATGAATGTTGGGCAACCCATTCGCCATATTCATGGAAATGCTGATGAACCACAAGTGCGTGCAGCGATTAAAGATGCGCTCGCAGGAAAGTTGCCTGAAGCAACAACACCAAAAAATGTTACCGGTGAATTTGGTAGAGAAGCTGATGCACAAAAAGCTTTTGATTGGATGAAGGGAAAGAAAATCGGCGCCGTTGGCGAAGCGCCAATTGGCTTTACTCCATGTGTGTATGACGCACAGCAAATCCGTTCACTCTTTGGTTTAGATATTCGTCAGATCACAATTGATGATGCTTTCGGAAAGATTTCAGAAGTTAAGGAAGAAGCACGTGAATTAGCTTACGCAGGCGCACTTGCTGCACAACCATCACTTGCATCAGTTAATGTTGATGAAGCGAAAAAAGTTTATGGTGTAGAAGTTGCATTAGATAAGTGGCGCGAAGACGAACTTCTTGACGCAATTGCAATTCGCTGCTGGCCAGAATTCCCAACTGAAATGGGAGCCTGTATTTGCTCCTCATTAGGGCGCCTTGCAGACCGCGGAACAGTAACTACGTGTGAGCGTGATGTTCTAGGTGCAGTAACAATGATGATGTGCGAAGCTCTTGGTTCAGATGAAAACTACTTAGTGGATATTGTCGATCTTGATGCTTCACAAGGTTTAGTACGTTTATGGCATTGTGGCTCTGCGGCAACAAAGCTTGCTGCTGATCCAAAGAATGCAACACAAACAACCCACTGCAATCGCAAATTAGGCGTCGCAGGTAATTTTCCGCTCAAGACCGGACCAGTAACGCTGTTCCGCATTGATCGGGATGTAGATCCGAGCAACAGCACGGGTTTACGCATGGTTGTGAGCCGAGGGGAATCAATCCCAGCTCCCAATCACTTCCAAGGCAATACAGCAACGGTGATCACTCAACCTGATGCCGCTGCGTTAGTGAATGGAATAGTCACTGGTGGATACCCGCACCACTTGGTCATTTCGTGGATCGATGTGCGACCAGGTATCCGTCAAATGGCAAAGATGTTAGGGATTCCCCTCACAGAATGGTAAACAACAACAAACCCTCGAAAGCAAGGATAAAAATGAAAACTAAAGGACACAAAGCCTTTGCTTCACTCCGTGCTGGTGTAGTTGCAACAGTTGCTGCGGCACTTGTTATCACTCCACTTGCAGTTGCTAACGCTAACGAAGTTCCAACACTCGGAAAGCGTTGTACAACAGAAGGCGTAAGCACAGGAACAAGCTCAAAATCTCTCGTCTGTGCTGAAGGCACAGGTGGAAAGTTAACTTGGCAGCGTGTACGTCTAGCTGCAACAAGAGCTAATCCAGTCGGAGCATCAACACCTCCAAAGGGATCTATTGAATTCTGGCACTACCGTCCAGAAGACAAAGCACACTTCGAATTGATTATTTCAAACTACGAAGCTCGTTACCCTGGCACAAAGATCACACAGGTAATCAAGACAACAACTGATTACAACGCAACTGCTCGTGTACAGATCTTGGCGAACCCTCGCGCAGCGCTTTTTGCAACTGCACGTGGTTCAATTTTCAATGATTTCGTAAACAGTGGTTTAACTCTGGATATTACAAATCAGCGTTTCGTCAAGCAAAACCTTGTGTCTAAGGGTCTTGCTGCAGGAACTGTTGACGGAAAGGTTCTCGGAGTTCCTTACCACTACCTATTTAACAACCCTGTCTATAACACTGAAATCTGGGCTAAAGAGAAGTGGACTTTCCCAAAGAACCTAACTCAATGGACCGCTTGGTGTAAGGATGCAAAGGCCAAGGGATACGTTCCTCTTGCATGGCCAGGAGCAACTCGTGGACAAGCAGCGCAGATTTCAAACTCTGCATTGATGAACTCTGCAGCAAATTACACAGAGCTTTCAAAGAACCTTGCAGATCTGAATTCTGGAAAGATTGATTTAACATCTTCATGGTTTAAGGGTGTTGCTGATATCTATGTGAAGCTACGCCAAGCTGGTTGCTTCCCTGATAACCCAACCGGAGTTACAGAAGCATCAGCTCTTAACTTGTTCGCAACAGGAAAGTCACCAATTCTTCCAACTGGTACTTTCTCAATGGGCGCAGTTAAAGCTCTAAATCCAGCTTTAACTGGAAAGATGAACTTGATGAGCATGGTTCTAACAGATGGCAAGGTTGTCGCTGAAGGAATTATGAACAACACATTCAACCTAAGCGTGAATGCAAAGTCATCCTCTACTAACCAAAAGATTGCTCTTTCATTCCTGTCATATCTTGCGACTGGACCTGTAGCAGCAATCTACGGTAACGCAACAACTCAGCACGTTAACGTTCTTGATGTTGAATACACCAACATCGATCTACTTAACACTTCTGCTTTCCAAGGAAAGAACACAATGCTCGCACCACGTTTCTTGATTCTGAATACTGCGGTATCAGATCTGACACAGGATGCGCTCATTCAGATCGTCGGTGGAAAGAACACCGATGAAGTGCTGACTGATTTCTCACGCCAGATTAAGCAAAAGCTGGCTGGGTAATTAATAAGGAAACCCTTACAAAGACCGCTCCCGCCCAAGGTGGGAGCGGTCTTTCGGGTACCCGAAAGAAAAGAAAAAAGGATTCCCTTACCTACTACTTAATGGGGCTTCCAGCATTAACTTTGTTTTTAGCTTTTTATTTGTACCCGGCTTTACAGAATTTACAGTTTGCTACACGTAGGTGGGATGGAATTACAGAGCCCGAATTTGTTGGCTTTAGAAACTTCACAAATTTACTCACCAATGATGACCTCTTTTATAAGACGCTAGGAAACAATCTAGAATTTACTTTTCTGGTAGTGATTTTTCAAACTATGTTCGCCTTGCTTTTTGCGGTTTACTTAGTGAATAACTCAAAGACAAATATCGCTTTGCGAACCTTGTATTTCTTCCCAACTATCCTCAGCTCAGTTTCTGTCGGCATGATTTGGCTATTTCTCTATGATCCAAATTTTGGAGCGCTCAATCTATTCTTTAATAAGTTGGGACTGTCCTCCTTTGCTTTGAACTGGCTCGGCGACGAAAAAAGTGCGCTGTATGCCATTGCCTTTACTCAAGTCTGGTTCCACACAGGACAAATGATGGTGGTTTACATCGCCGGCCTGCAGCAGATTCCAAAGGAATTGTATGAAGCGGCTGAAGTAGACGGGGCCTCACGTTGGAAGCAGTTTAGAAATGTAACTTGGCCAATGGCGATGCCAACGACATTAGTCGTTATGGCCTATACAACCATTCAATCATTCCGTGCTTTTGACTTGATTATGGTGATGACAAATTCAACAGCTGGTCCAGACAATTCGACCAATATTTTCAGCACGCTGATTTATCTGACACTCTTTAATGAACTCAGATTGGGCTACGCAGCTGCGCAAACAATTTTTATGGTTATCGTCATGATTCTTATTACTTGGCTACAACGTCAAGCATTTGGCAAGAGATACGAAAAGTGAGAAAGGCTCAGAATGTATAAAGTATCTAGAGTTATAGCCTTATTCACCTTTGCTGCAATGATTCTTGTGCCTTCATTGATTGTGGTTTTGGGATCATTCAAGACTGATGCTGAGGTTTATAACAAACCACTATCGCTCCCAGAGACTTGGAGTCTAGGCAACTACACCCGTCTCTTGAGTGACAGCGATCTTGATGTCAGCTTCCGAAATAGCGTCTTTGTCACTGTTTCATCGGTTGTTCTAACCTTGATTTTGGCAAGCCTTGCATCTTTTGCCATCGCCAGGATGATCACAGTTTCTGGCAAGGTTCTGGCAGGACTTTTTGCACTAGGTCTAGCGATTCCTGCGCAGATAAATCTTGTTCCGATCTATTACATCTTTAGAGACCTAGGTCTAACTAATTCATACATTGGTTTGATTTTGATTAATGTGACTACAACACTTCCTATCTCCATATTTATTCTTAGTGCATTTTTCAGGCAAGTTTCAAAGGAAATGTATGAGGCTTCAGAGGTAGATGGGGCATCACCATTGCGAATTTATCGTTCAATTGCGCTTCCGCTCTCAAGGCCGGCGATGGGTGCGACAGCAATATTCTTGTTTGTTATCAACTGGAATGATTTGCTGTGGCCACTCTTGCTGATTCAAGAATCAGAAAAGAAAACATTGCCGCTTGCGATGTTGGCTTATCGCGGTGAATACTTCGTGAGTTTCTCAATGCTATTCACGGCCGTTATGGTGGCATCGCTTCCGATGGTGATCATGTATTTGTTTATGCAACGCTCATTTATTGCCGGATTAACTGCTGGCGCGGTTAAGGGTTAGCAATGAGTGCAGTTACACCTTTAGCACCTCAACGAGCTGCGCGCATTGCAACTCAGCTGATTGAGCTAATTGAGATACAGAAATTAAGCCCAGGAGACAAGTTGCCGCCAGAACGTCAATTGGCTGATTTACTTGAAGTAAGCCGTCCAAGTTTGCGTGAAGCTCTACACATATTGCAGGCACAAGGATTGGTTCAGATTAAGCATGGACAGGGAACGTTTGTCCAAGAGCCAGTTGTAGCTCAAGAACTTCGAGCTTCAGTAATGACTAAGACTCATGGACTGAATGAACTCTTTGATGCTCGTGAAGTTCTTGAAGTACCAGCCTCTAAATGGGCGGCCGAAAAGGCTACAAAAGAGGATATTCGCTTGCTTCGCGCAACCCTTAATCAAATAGACACCATCACCGCTATCGAACCTATTGATTTTGATCAACTACAAGCATTGGATGCCAAGTTCCATTTAACAATTGTTGGCATCGCTGGTAATCGCTTTATCAATCAGACCCTAAATGTATTGCAAGATGTAATGAAGATGTCCATGGAGACAACTCTACGATTGCCTGGACGTTCTGAAATATCACGCAACGAACACAATGAAATTTTGTCAGCGATTGAAAATGGCAATGGAGAACTAGCCTCTAAGTTGACTCTTCAACATATAACTGGCGCCCGTGCCACTGCTCTAGCGGATGCAAATAGAAAAGATAGCAATTGAGTTCTGTCCAAGCAGTCTGCGCTGGTGTAATTACAATCGACACAATTGCATTAGTTGATAGGTATCCAAGTGAAGATGAACGTGTTCTTGCCAATGAGATTTCACGAGCTGGTGGTGGACCTGCAGCGGTTGCCGCAGTTACGTTAAGTCGTTTAGGTGTTAAGAGTGCGATCATTGGAACAATTGGTGATGATGCGGATGGCAAAGAGATTTTAAGAATATTTGCCAAAGAAGGTGTAGATACTTCAGGGGTTTCAATCGGATCTTCAGCAACAGCAGGAAGCGTGATTGTTGCTTCAAAGGAACACAGTGCTCGTGCGATCAGCACGCGCCAACCTGTTGTGCAAGCACCCTTAAACGATGCCGCCAACAAGTTGATTGCTAATGCTCAATGGCTACATGTTGATCATGTGGGTGTTAAACGATTAGATGAAATGGGTGTTACTCGAGGCAAAGGCCCTCAAATCTCTTTTGATGCGGGATACGGTGTCGAAAGTTTTGATCCAATAGTTGTTGATTTATTTGTTCCAACTGATCGTCAGATGGCGCTTCGCTATCCAGGCATTGATCTTGCTGTGGCTCTTGAAAATGATTCAATGAAGGCTGGAAACACTGTTGTTGCAACTCAAGGATCGGCTGGTAGCGCTGGTTTTTCACCTGAAACTGGTTTGGTGACTGCTCCTGGATTTAAGGTCGAAGTAACGAGCACACTTGGAGCGGGCGATGTTTTTCACGGTGCATTGGTGGCTCAATTGATCCAAGGGCATTCATTGCAAGAAGCGATGCGTCGAGCTAACGCTGTAGCTGCGCTTTCATGCCGCGGTCTAGATGGTCAATCAATGATTCCAACAACTACCGAACTCGATGCATATCTGGAGGCACACTGATGAGAAAACCACTAACTAAATTGGCAAGACCATCAGGTGCTTTGGCAATGGTTGCTGTTGATCAACGCGAAGCGTTGCGCGGAATGTTCGCGCCTCATCAAAGTACTCCAGTTCCTGACTCGCAATTGACTCAATTCAAGGTTGATGTCGCACGCGAGTTATCACCTTACGCGTCAGCGTTACTTGTAGATCAAGAATTTGGAATCGATGCGATTATTGATCAAAAGGCTTTGCGAGGTGGTTGCGGATTAATTGCAGCGGCAGATTTGTTAGTGGGTCCTGCAGGTGGTGCAGCAACTGATACAGCGATTGATCCAGATGTTGACCCAATTCGCATGCGCGATATCGGAAGCGTTGGACTGAAGTTTCTCGTTTTGTGGCGTAACGATGAATCACCAGACATGCGCGCAAAATTAGTTGAAGACTTCAATAAACTCTGCGAACTATCAGGCTTGCCATCAATTATTGAAATCATCGTAAAGCCGCCCACAGATTCATCTCGCAGTTTTAACCGCGAAGAAGAGTTAATCATTGCCGCACGTGAAGCGGCGGCGTGGAAGCCAGATCTTTACAAGGCAGAGGTTCCATTCCATGGTGAAGGTGATTTAAACCTTGTCACAAAGAACGCTGACAGAATTTCAGAGGCAATTGGTTCTCCGTGGGTTGTTCTTTCAAATGGGGTAAAGCAACCGTTCTTCAATGATGCGGTTAAGGCATGTGCAATGGGTGGAGCTAGCGGATTCCTTGCAGGACGTGCGGTGTGGGCTGACATTGTGAGCTCGCCAGATATTCCAAAAGCACTTCGAGAAATCTCTATTCCACGATTAGAGCAGCTGGCAGAGATCGTTGATACTCATGCAAAGCCTTGGACTAGTTGGTAATTAGCCCCACAGCTCTTTGATCTCAACCACTCGGCCTTCATTGATGCTCTTGTGAGCAGCAAGACCAGTTACAACACTTGTTACACCATCTCGCAAGGTAATTTCTGCCGGCGTTGAGTTCAAGATGGCATCACGGAATTTCGTGTGTTCGATGTACGAAGCGCCGTAATGGTGGCCCATGTACTTAACATCGTAATTGTGAACAATCTTTTGTTCATTTCCACGTGCTCGGCTAGCCCCTCGAGCCCAACCTGAAAGTTTTCCAATTGATTCACGACGAGAAGCACGTAGTACTTGTGAAGGCAAGAAGGATTCAATCTTTCCTTCATCGCCAACGATTGTGAGAATCTCTTTATCAAATGATCCTTCGCCAAACATACATAGATCCAGCATTCCACGTGCACCATTTGCATATTCAAGAACCACAAATGCGTTATCCAACATATCTGCTTGCTTGCCATCATACTTTTCATCCAGGTGATTAACCGATTGTCCACCTGATGCAAAGACGCGAATTGGTGTCTCTCCGACAACAATATCCATCAAGTTGAAATAATGGCAACACTTTTCAACAAGAGTTCCGCCTGTGCGTTCTGCAAAACGGTTCCAGTTGTCAACCTTTGGGTAAAAAGGTTCGCGGTGTTCACGGATTGAAACTTGATGAATTTTTCCTGCTTCGCCTTCTTGAGCTCGAGCAATCGCTTCAGCAACTGGCGGCATGAAACGATATTCAAGACCCATCCATGTCATCGCACTTCGCTTGTCATCCCACGAAAGAATTGATTTCAAATCTTCAACGGTTGTAGCAAGCGGCTTTTCAACAAAGACTGCTAAATCAGTTGCGAGCGCATCCTTTAAAACTGCAGCATGTGTGTCATTTGGGGTAGCGATAACAACGGCATCAATTAATCCAGAGTCCAGTAATGCGCGATGATCAGAGAAAACGGCGGCATCAGGTGCCATGGCAAAGGCGGCCTCCTGAGAAGGCTTGTGGGGATCGCTGATCGCGGTGACGGCAGCCCCGCCCATGACCTTGATGTTCTCAATGTGCTCGCGGCCCATGCTGCCCGCGCCGATAATCCCGTACCGAAGCTCTGTTTTCATGGCAACAGGTTAGACCACTGAGAGAAATTTGGGCAGAGGGGTAGACGGAACACGCTCAACTGTCCTAGACTCCCGCAAGAGGTCAGACCACTACCCATTTATATGCGAAGAGAGGCATGTGTAGATATGGCAATAACTCCACCGCAGTATCTGCTTCATCATGATGGCGACAACGTTGCTGTTGCGATGGAAGATCTGCAACCAGGAACTCTTAAAGGTCGTTCCGTAAAGGAAGGAACCGAAGGCACCGCGGTGCTTAACCACGCGATTCCGCTAGGACACAAATTTGCACTCACAGATCTTGCTGAGGGTGACGCAATTATTAAGTACGGCATCAAAGTCGGACTTGCATCAGCTGCCATCAAAAAGGGCGATTACATTCACACACACAACATGAGGAGTTATCGATGGGAAGCAAGCCGCGCTTAATGGGATACCGCCGCGAAAACGGCACGATGGGTATCCGCAATCACGTAATTATTTTGCCTCTCGATGATCTTTCTAATGCAGCAGCAGAAGCTGTCGCAAAAGTTATTCCAGGCACTTTGGCACTACCTCACGCATTTGGTCGCCTGCAGTTCGGTGAAGATCTACAACTAACTTTTGACACGTTGATTGGAACTGGCGTAAATGCCAACGTTGCAGCCGTTGTTGTTATTGGTATCGAACCAAAGTGGACACAACGCGTTGCTGATGGAATTGCAAAAACTGGAAAGCCAGTTGCCGCATTTTCAATCGAAGGTAAGGGTGACCTGCAAGTTATTCAAGAAGCTAGCCGTGTAGCAGCGATGTTCTTGCAAGATGCATCTGGTCTTGTTCGTACCGAAGCTGAAATGGGCGACATGATCATGTCAATCAAGTGCGGAGAATCAGATACAACTTCTGGTCTTGGCTCTTGCCCAACAACTTCACAAGCAGTTGACCGTTGGGTTGAGGCAGGCGGAACCGTTTTCTTTGGAGAAACTTCAGAGCTAACGGGTGGAGAGCACCTCATTGCAGAGCGTTGCATTGATGCAGCAACTCGCGATTTGTTCCAAGTGACCTATGACAACTACATCAAAGTTATTGAAGCAACCGGTGCAAACTTGCTTGGCTCACAGCCAACACAAGGAAACATTGCTGGTGGTTTAACAACTATCGAAGAAAAGGCACTTGGAAACATTGCAAAGACGGGTTCAGTCCCAGTTGTTGGCGTTTTGAAGCCAGCAGAAATGCCTAATCCAGCAAACCCAGGCTTGTACTTCATGGATTCTTCATCTGCTGCAGCTGAGTGCGTAACTCTGATGGCAGCCGGTGGCGCTGTAATTCACTTGTTCCCAACTGGACAAGGAAACGTTATTGGTAACCCAATCGTTCCTGTTTTGAAGTTAACTGCAAATATCAAGACAGCTAAGTCAATGACTGAGCACATCGATCTTGATGTTTCAGGTTTGCTTCGTTACGAATACGACCTGACTAAGGCTGGCGACATGATGATGGATGTCATTTATGACACTGTAAATGGTCGTCTATGTAAGGCTGAGGTTATGGGACACCGCGAATTTACATTCACGAAGTTGTACATCTCTGCATAATGATTCTGATTTCTGAAGATGTATGGGGAACTCCCTTCCAAACACTGGAAGGGAGTTTTCCCATTACTCGTAATGATGATTTATGGAATAACCCTGAAGAACTTAAAGCTGCTCTGAAAGATGTAAAAGCACTCGTAGTTCGCAACCGAACAAAAGTGACAGCCGATGTAATTGCAGCAGCACCTGGTCTGAAAGTGATTGCTCGTGCAGGCGTCGGTTTAGACAATATTGATCTTAAAGCTGCAGATGCGGCAGGTGTTGTAGTTGTTGCAGGTCTTGGAGCAAACGCAGTTAGCGTTGGTGAATTAACTCTTGGTCTTGCACTTTCTTTACTTCGTAATGTTCCAGGCCATGATGTTGCAACGCGTGATGGTGGTTGGGTGCGTATCCCTGGCCGTGAATTATCTGGATTAACGTGGGGACTTTTGGGTTGCGGAGCAACCGGTGTTGCAACAGCTAAATTGATTCAAGGATTTAATTGCTCAGTGCTGGGATATGACCCATATGCAAAGAATGTTCCAGGTGTCGAACTTACTTCTTTTGAAGATGTGTTGAAGCGTAGCGATGTAGTCAGTATTCATATGCCATCAACACCTGAAACAAATGGCAGCATTAATGCGGCAACCCTTGCATTAATGAAGAAGGATGCAATCATCGTTAACGTTGGGCGCGGCGAAGTAATCAATGAGGCCGACTTAATTGCGGCCCTGAAAGCCAAAACCATTGCTGGGGCAGCACTTGATGTGCGTGCACAAGAGCCTCCGACTACGGGCGAAATGGAAACAATCCCTAATTTGATTCTGACCCCACACGTGGCAGGTATAACTAAGGAAAGCCAACTTCGCATTAATCAAATTCTGACCGCAAACATTGAATTAGTTTTAAACTCAAAGCCTGCTACTCATGCAGTGGGGGCGTTAAGGGAAAGTAGTAATTAAATGCCACAGCTAACTGTTGGTTCAGCAATCGCAAAAGCACAAGAGTTGCTCGAAGCGGCAGGTGTTCCTTCAGAACAAGCAGCAACAACTGCTCGCTGCATCGTTGCAAGTGATCGATGGGAGATCGGAAGCCACGGCTTAATGCGACTTCCTTTTTACCTTGCTCGTTTGCAAGCTGGTGGAATTAAGCCAACTGCTCAGTTGAAGACAGTCACAGATCTACCAAGCCTTGTTGTCTTTGATGGCGATGACGGATTGGGTCATTGGCAGTTGCAGAAAGCTGCAGAAGTTGCAGCAGAGCGTGCAATGGTTAATGGAATCGCAGCTGTTGGTGTTGGTCGTTCAAATCACTGCGGTGCTCTTGGAATTTATGTTTGGCCAATGATTAATCGTGGGTTAGTTGGAATTGCATTTAGTACTGGTCCAGCTGTTATGCCGCCATGGGGTGGAAACAAAGCTTTGCTATCTACATCACCAATAGCTGCTGGCATTCCAACAAATCCTCCGACAGTTGTTGATCTTG
>JBIIQY010000087.1:0-2531 GCA_044341805.1 Candidatus Planktophila sp. | reverse complement strand
ATGGTGTACCCCCCTTTAAAACAATCATGTTGCATGGTTTAGTTCGCGATCAATTTGGCAAGAAGATGTCTAAGAGTCGTGGCAATGTAATTGATCCACTTGAATTCATGGACAAATACGGCGCAGATGCGCTGCGCTTTACATTGGCCCGTGGTGCTAACCCAGGTACGGACCAAGCACTTGCTGAAGATTGGATCGGCGGATCACGTAACTTTGCAACAAAGTTATGGAATGCAACTCGCTTTGCCATGATGAATGGTGCAACTGTTGCTGGAGATTTACCTGCAACTGATTCTCTTAATGCAATTGATAAGTGGATCCTTAGCCGTTTATCAGAAACTATTTCAGAGACAACTGATCTTCTTGAAAAGTACGAGTACGCACGTGCCTGCGAGTTGATGTACCACTTTGCTTGGGATGACCTATGTGATTGGTACTTAGAACTTTCAAAGGAAACTTTTGCATCCGGAAACGCTGAAGGAACCAAGCGAGTTCTTGGTTATGTTCTCGATCAGCTCTTCCGCTTGATGCACCCGGTTATGCCATTTATTACCGAGCAGATGTGGACCACGCTCACTGGGGGAGAATCCCTTGTAGTTGCTCAGTGGCCTGGTGCTAATCCCGCACACGTAGATAAGAAGGCCGAAGCCCTTATTTCTCAGCTACAAGAGATCATTACCGAAGTTCGTCGCTTTAGAAATGACCAAGGCATCAAGACTTCGCTGAAGATCCCTGGCCGTATCGTGGCAACAGGTGACATTGCCAAGTACGCATCTGCCGTTGCCTTTGTGGTTCGAATGGAGCTTGGTGACATCACACCGAGTGCAAAGTGTGAAGCAGCAGGTGTAACAATCGAATTCGATCTAACGGGATCAATTGATGTTGTTGCAGAGCGTGCACGTCTTGAAAAAGATTTAGCAACTGCAAGCAAGGATAAGCAAACCGCCGAAGTGAAGCTGAACAACGAAGGCTTTATGGCTAAAGCTCCAGAAAATGTGGTTATCGAAATTCGCGAACGTCTAGCAAAGACAACTGCTGATATCGAACGAATTACTGCCGCACTTGCAGCATTGCCACAAGCATGATTATTTCACCGGATGATCAAGAGCGCGTAGACGCGATCGAACAAGCATTGCTTGCGCGTTGGCCAGAAACACGCATTGCGCCAACCACCGAACGCATTGCAGCCCTTGTAGATATTTTGGGCTCACCTCAGCTGACCTATCCAACAATTCATATTGGTGGAACCAATGGCAAGACAACTACCAGCCGCATGGTTGATGCCTTGTTGTTTGCTCATGGTTTGCGGACCGGACGCTTTACTAGCCCGCATCTAGAAACTTATCGCGAACGAATTTCAATTAATGGTGAACCTATTGATCCGAAAGAATTAATCTTTTCATATAACGATATTGCTGCTTATTTAGATTTAATGGATTCAAAGTTCGAGCATCCGATTTCATTTTTTGAAGCGATAACGGCTTTAGCATTTGCAGCATTTGCTGAACATCCCGTTGATGTAGGTGTTATCGAAGTTGGCATGGGCGGAGAATGGGATGCGACAAATGTTGTCGATGCAGATGTGTCCGTAATAATGCCGATTGGCTTTGATCACATGGAGTATTTGGGCCACACCTTGCATGAAATCGCCTCAACTAAGGCTGGAATCATTAAAGAAGGCGGCTTTATTGTGCTTGCACAACAAGAGCCAGAAGCTGCAAAAGAGTTAATCCGCAAAGCTGCCGAAGTTGGTGCTGATGTAGTTCGTGAAGGTGTTGAGTTTTCAGTTCTTTCACGCGCAGTAGCCGTCGGTGGTCAGTTGCTTACAATTCAGGGAATCCACGAGACTTACGATGACATTTTCTTACCACTTCATGGGCGCCATCAGGCAGCAAATGCGGCAGCAGCCTTAGTAGCGGTCGAAGCTTTCTTTGGTGATCAACCACTAGATATTGATGCGGTTCGTGCAGGTTTTGCTGCAGTTGCATCGCCTGGTCGATGCGAAGTGGTTCATCGTGATCCAACGGTGATTTTAGATGCCGCTCATAATCCGCATGGCGCTAAGGCGTTGGCTGAGACTTTGCTTAACGAATTCAATTTTGATGAAATCATCGCTGTTGTCGGTGTCTTTGGAGATAAAGACGCGACCGGGATTTTCCAAGAATTAGAGCAAATTGTCGATCATGTCATCGTGACGCAGAGTTCGTCATCGCGAGCCATGCCAGCATCAGAATTAGAAAAGATAGCTTCTTCGGTTTTCGGTTCAGATCGCGTCTTTGTGGTTTCAGATTTAAACTCAGCACTAGATAAAGCTGTAGCAGATTCAATTCGACCACTCAGTGAAGACACAGTTGGAATACTTGTCACGGGTTCGGTTGTAACAGTCGGCGAAGCTCGAACATATTTGAGAAAGAAGTTTGCACAATGAAGGTTCTTGGAGCATCTGTCTTAGTTGCAGAGAGTTTGACTTTGGGTTTTGCGATTTTGATTGCGATGAAAGATCAATCCCAGGCAGCAATTATTTATGGTTG
>JBIIQY010000005.1:0-30887 GCA_044341805.1 Candidatus Planktophila sp. | reverse complement strand
TTTTTTAAGCGAATTGCCGAAGAGACGGGTAAGCCGTACAACGAAGAAGATCTGCGCCCATTGTTGAAGGAGATTGGTTTTGCTTCAACGATGATTGGCGCGACACTTCAAAATACAGCTAATCCAACGATGCTTGAGGCTGGATACAAGGCAAATGTTATTCCTGGTTCAGCTAGTGCAACCGTGGATGGTCGCTTCATTCCGGGTTTTGAGGATGAGTTAAACGAAACAATCAAAAATTTGATTGGTGAGAACATCACCGTTGAAACAATCACACGCGATAAAGCTTTAGAGGTTCCATTCGAAGGCGACCTTGTAGAAGCAATGTGCAACGCACTTGTTAAGGAAGATTCCGTTGCCATCCCTGTTCCTTATGTCATGAGCGGTGGAACTGATAACAAAGCGCTAGCCGATCTCGGAATTATCGGATATGGATTCTCGCCATTGAAGCTGGATGCAGATTTCAATTTCATGGCAATGTTCCATGGAGTTGATGAAAGAGTTCCGGTAGAGGGTCTAACTTTTGGAACGAGAGTTTTGAAAGACTTCCTAGAACACGCCTAAAGACTGATGTCATCTAGTGCGGTTCGCACGATGTCAGGCAGTGAAATCTCTTCGCTTTTTAGAACGCCGCGCAATTGCGCACCATTTCGCGCGCCGATCAATGCACTAGTCACACCTGGTGCATCTCGAACCCAAGCCAGTGCAACCTCTAATGGCGAAAAACCAAGACCTTCAGCAGCAACTGCTACCGCCTCGACGATTTTAGAAGAACGAGCATCAAGATAGGGCTCGATATGTTTTGCAAAGTGTGGCGCAGCACCGCGAGAGTCACTCGGAACACCTTTTCGATATTTGCCGGTAAGAACTCCACGAGCTAACGGTGCCCAGGCCAAAAATCCCAAACCACATTCAACCGAGGCATCAATAAGTTCATACTCAGCCGATCGATTGAGTAACGAGTACTCGCCCTGGACTGTGGTCAATGGGGCCTTCATGGAATTTGATTGTTGCTTGGTTGCCGCACGCGCTAACTGCCACCCTGAATAATTACTGATACCAACATAGCGAGCACGTCCAGTTGTGTAGGCATAGTCAAGAGCTGACAAGGTGTCATCCAATGGTGTCAGCTCATCCCAGTTATGAATTTGCCAAACATCGACATAATCGGTGCCTAGCCGAATCAGTGAACGATCAAGATCAGCAATCAACGCATGTCTTGAGGCATCTATTTTTCTTACACTTTCTGAAAAATTGATTCCCGCTTTGGTTGCAATGATGACTTGTTCCCGAGGAAATAGCGTTCCAATCAGCCCTCCAATAACCCGTTCACTATCTCCATCACCATAAGTAGCTGCGGTATCCAAGAAGTTTCCACCAGCATCTAAGAATGCGCGACATTGGTCAGCAGCTTCGATCTCATCGGTATCTCGCCCCCAGGTCATAGTGCCTAAACCAAGACGGGAGAGTGCTAAACCACTATTGCCGGCTCGTCGCATTTCCATGGCGTGACCTTAGCAAGGCCGAGGGGCAAAGTCTGCGATAGCCTTTCATTATGCGTTTGGTTTTAATTCGACATGCTCACTCCGAGTCCAATGCCGCCGGAGTATTGTCGGGTCGAATCCCGAACGTACACCTGTCGGCAAAAGGTGTTAAACAAGCTGAACAGTTATCGCAGCGTTTAGGTAGTTTCCCTGTCGCGCAAATGCGAATTTCCCCCATGGAAAGATGTTTTGAAACAGTGTCACCGTGGATTAACGAGTATGTCCTTGCAGAAAATCCAAGATTCGAGCCAACCATTGATCCCATGCTCAATGAAGTTGATTATGGCGACTGGAGCGGTAAACGCTTAGCAACTCTTTCGCGTAAGAGAGAATGGAAAACAGTTCAAGAATCTCCAAGTCGCATGTACTTTCCGGGCGGTGAAGGCATCGCTGCAATGCAAGCCCGTGCCATGAAGTCTGTTCATGAAGTCGCTTCACTATCTGATTCAAAAGTTGCAGTGTTTGTAAGTCACGGAGATGTCATTAAATCGATTGTTGCATCCGCGTTAGGCATGCACTTAGATGAATTTCAACGAATCATCATTGATCCCGCGTCAGTGTCGATCATTGAATACAGTTCGGTTAAACCGCGCATCTTGCTGGTCAATGATTCTCGCGCCATCGTTACCGATTTACTAAAAGCGCCAAAGCGATCCAAGAATCTTCTAGGTGGGGGATCTGGTAAGTGAGACACATCTTCACTCATCCAGAGCGATGTGTGGCAGGAACGATTGGTGAACCAGGTGAACGCGCTTTCTTTATCCAAGCTCGAAGCAAAGGTCGTGTCATTAGTGTTGCTCTAGAAAAGGCTCAGGTCCAAGCAATTGCGAATCGACTCGAACTAATGGTCGCAGAAGTTAGGAAAAGTAATCCCTTAATCTCAGTCGAAAGCTTTCCACAAGATGACGCTCCGCTAGAAACGCCTGTCGATGAAGAGTTTCAAGTTGGTGCCATTTCCCTAGCCTGGAATGAGCTAGACCAACTTCTGACCTTCGAACTATATGAATTGGAAGATGATGAGCAGGATGAAGAAGGACAAGTTGTAGAAATCAATTTTTCACTTGGTATGGCTGTTGCTTTTGCTCAACGCTCAAAAGCATTAGTAAATGCGGGGCGCTTGCCATGTCCTTTCTGCGGAATCCCAATCGATCCACGCGGACATTTATGTCCTAGGGCAAATGGCTACCGAAGATAAGTTTTCCAGGCTGCAACTTGGCACGCTTCGAGTCACTGGTCGATTGATAGATGCTTCTAATGCAACGCTGTATGCGAT
This sequence comes from Candidatus Planktophila sp., assembly GCA_044341805.1. Classification (GTDB taxonomy): domain Bacteria; phylum Actinomycetota; class Actinomycetes; order Nanopelagicales; family Nanopelagicaceae; genus Planktophila. Next base: position 28,070 of record JBIIQY010000005.1, on the reverse strand, counting down.
CGCTGAATTGGATAGCCAAGAAATGGTATGCATTTACAAACCGGTAGCGGGTGAGCGACCACTATGGGACTTTCCGGATGGTTGTTTAGCTCATCGAGAATATGCCGCTTACCTCGTCAGTGAAAACTTAGGTTTCCATGTCGTTCCATTAACGGTTCTTCGCGATGGTCCTTACGGCAAAGGTATGGCCCAAGAATGGATAGACATCGATGAATCAATAGATCTGGCGCAATTCTTTTCAACCGACCACCCAGGCCTTCGTTCGATGGCACTTTTTGATGCTGTCGTAAACAACACTGATCGAAAGATTGGGCATTTGTTACCAGTAGACGGTAAAACTGTTTATGGGTGTGACCATGGGGTCACTTTTCACGTTGAAGACAAGTTGCGATCTGTTTTGTGGCAGTGGGCTGGTGATGTCCTAAATGCCAACGAAATCGAGTTGCTTGAAAGAGCGGTTAGCGCCTTGCAGGGTGAACTTCGCGTGCAGTTAGAGCAACTACTTACAGTAGAAGAGATAGATGCATTAGCAATGCGCGTTGATAGACTGCTAGCACAAGGTTGTTTCCCACATCCGAGCCCTGATTGGCCTGCAGTTCCGTGGCCGGCCTTCTAAGTTAGTAATACGATTAGCAAATGAATTCTTGGGCCGCACCGGCGATTCCTGCAGTAGGCACAGTGAGAGATCTGCCTCCTTTGGTTCTTACAGATACCGCCACACATGAAAAGAAGGCACTTCCCAAGAAGAGCGTTTATCGCATGTATGTGTGTGGAATAACTCCATATGACGCAACCCATTTAGGACATGCAGCCACCTATTTAACTTTTGATCTCATGAACCGGTATTTGCGAGCTACTGGCGCAGAAGTGCTCTACGTACAAAACATTACAGATATCGATGATCCACTCTTAGAAAGAGCTAATCGAGATGGAGTCGATTGGAGCGAGCTTGCTCATCAGCAAATCGATTTGTTCAAAGGTGACATGGTTGATTTGAGAGTGATTCCTCCAGCACATTACATCGGAGCGGTGGAGGCCATTCCACTTGTTGTTGAGGCAATTTCAGATTTGCAAGAGCAGTCAAGCATCTATGCGGTTGATACCGACTACTACTTTTCGGTGAAAAGTGATTCAAAATTTGGGTCGAGATCGAACCTCTCGCAGGCACAGATGCTGGAAATTTTTTCACAGCGCGGGGGAGACCCTGATCGTGTTGGCAAACAAGACCCGCTTGATTGCCTGGTATGGATGTCGCAAAGAGTCAACGAACCTGGTTGGGACTCCAATTTAGGAAAGGGGCGCCCGGGTTGGCACATCGAATGCACTGCAATTGCATTGGCATATCTGGAACCTTCAGATCTAGACGAAACCCTGATTGATATTCAAGGTGGTGGCAGCGACCTGATTTTCCCCCATCACGAAATGTGTGCGACGCAAGCGCAAGTGATTACGGGTAAGGAGCTAGCGTCAACCTATGTCCACGCTGGCATGATTGGTTTAGATGGTGAAAAAATGAGTAAGAGCAAGGGCAACTTGGTTTTTGTTTCACGCCTTGTTGCTTCGGGAGTTGATCCAATGGCGATTCGTTGGGCTCTTATGTCTGATCACTATCGTTCTGATCGAATGTGGAGTGATGCGGTTCTGCACAAAGCGAAGGGTGAATTAGATCAACTAAAGCTCGCGCTGAGTAAAAGCGATAATGCTCCAACAGAAGATCTAATCGACTCGATTCTTATCGCACTAAGCGATGACCTTGATACGACATTGGTGCTATCCCGATTGAACGCGTGGGCATCAGCAACCATTGAAGGTTCCCAAGGTGGAAATTCAGATGATTTAAGAAATGTTCTTGACGCTCTTTTGGGCTTAAAACTCTAGTCCTCTTGTTGTCGCCTTAAGTATCGCTCGAACTCTTTAGCAATAGTGTCACCTGAAACATCTGGAAGTTCTGCCGCATCTTTGCTTTCCTCTAGAGCTTTCACATAATCGGCAATCTCTGAATCATCTGCAGCTAGATCATTTACTTCACGTTCCCATGCATCGGATCGATCCGGCAGATCAGAAAGCGGTATTTTGATGTCCAGAAACTCTTCTAGACTGTTAATCAAGGCAAGTGTTGCTTTGGGAGACGGTGCATTGGATGCGTAATGAGGCACCGCGGCCCACAATGAAATCGCATCGATGCCCCTTCTCATGCATCCATCTTGGATGATGCCCAAAATTCCAGTTGGTCCTTCGTACTTCGAGACGGAAACACCAAGGCGATTAGCTATGGTCGGATGGGAACCCGTTGCCGTTACTGTTATTGGGCGTGTATGAGGTGTGTCAGCAAGTAGAGATCCAAGGGAAACAATTAACGAGACCTCTAAATCATCGGCAAGGTCTAGTAGATCCGATGTAAAACTCTTCCATTTCATCGAAGGCTCGACGCCAGTCACAATAACTAAGTCCCGTTTCATTGATGGAATCGCCATTCCAAAAACCTGAGTAGATGGCCAGGTGATGCTTCGAATCTGAGATTCATCGATCGTCACAACCGGACGATTTACTTGGAAATCATAGAAATCTTCAGACTCAACATTTGCAATGAGTTCGGGGATAACATCATCATTTTTGTCTCGCCATCCAGATAACAAATGCTCTACAGCACCAGATGCCGCCTCTGCCGCATCATTCCATCCCGAAAATGCGATCACCATGACTGGTTCCCTTAGTAGCGGAATTTGATGAATCTCCATGAAAGCAACCTTAAGGTAACCTTGGGCAAATGAGTACACCTTCCAAGCTTCCTGGGCTTCTTCGTCAAGCCTTGGCATCGCGAGTAGTTGTCGCCGATGGAGCTATGGGAACCATGCTGCAGGCAGCTAATCCAACCTTAGAAGATTTCCAAAACCACGAGGGTTGCAACGAGATTCTTAACGTCAGTCGCCCTGACATTGTTAGATCGGTTCATAACGAGTACTTGTCCGCAGGTGTCGATGCAATCGAGACAAACACTTTCGGTGCTAACTGGTCAAACTTGGCTGATTACGGAATTGAAGATCGAATCTATGAACTCGCCTACGCGGGTGGAAAAATTGCACGCGAAGCTGCAGACGCTTTCTCTACATCTGAAAAACCTCGATTTGTTTTGGGATCTCTTGGACCCGGTACCAAACTTCCAAGTCTTGGGCACACAACCTACGAAAATCTAAAGATTGCTTACTACACGGCGGCCAAGGGATTGTCAGAATCCGGTTGCGATGCTTTGCTAGTTGAAACTTCTCAAGATCTGTTACAAGTGAAAGCCGCGATTAATGGTTGCCGACAGGCAATTGGTGAAACAGACCGCGATATTGTTTTGATTGCACAGGTTACGGTTGAAACTACTGGAACAATGCTTTTGGGATCAGAAATCGGTGCAGCGCTCAATACCTTGGAGCCGATGGGAATTGATTTGATCGGACTCAACTGTGCAACAGGGCCGACTGAAATGTCCGAGCATCTAAGGTATTTAAGCAAGAATGCAAAAGTAGCAATCTCTGTTATGCCCAATGCTGGTTTACCGGTTCTCGGAGCAAATGGAGCTTCATATCCGCTTGGACCAAACGAGCTTGCGGTAGCCCTTAAAGGTTTTGTGGATGAGTATGGAATTGCTTTGGTCGGTGGTTGTTGCGGAACGACCCCAGAACATTTGTCGGCAGTGGTCAATAAGGTAAGTGGAAAGCCGATTTCAATGAGAACTCCAGATCTAGATCCAGGAGCTTCCTCGCTCTACCAGTACGTTCCCTTTAGACAAGACAAAACATATTTAGCTATCGGTGAGCGAACAAATGCCAACGGTTCACGTGCATTTAGAGACGCATTGCTGGCTGAAGATTGGGAAAAGTGTGTAGAAATTGCGCGCGATCAGATTCGCGACGGCGCGCATATGTTGGATCTTTCCGTGGATTATGTCGGTCGCGATGGAGCTGCTGATATGAGTCAACTTGCTTCGCGCTTTGCTACCGCAAGTACCTTGCCGATCGTTCTTGATTCGACAGAACCTGCAGTCCTTAAAGCTGGCCTGGAACATTTAGGCGGTCGTTGCGTCATTAACTCGGTCAACTACGAAGATGGCGATGGCCCTTCATCACGTTTTGCAAAAATCATGCCACTTGTTAAAGAGCATGGAGCAAGCGTTGTAGCGCTTACGATCGATGAAGAGGGACAGGCGCGAGATGCAGAATGGAAACTGCGAATCGCTCGCCGTCTGATTACAGATCTTCGGGATAACTGGGATATGAATGTCGGCGATATCTTGATCGATTGCCTGACTTTCCCAATTGCCACCGGCCAAGAAGAAACCCGTAAAGATGGAATTGAAACAATCAACGCTATTCGTCGCTTGAAAGTCGAATTTCCAGAGGTACAAACCACTCTGGGAGTAAGTAACGTTTCCTTCGGTTTGAACCCTGCCGCCCGAGTTGTATTGAACTCTGTTTTCCTTCACGAGTGTGTTCAGGCTGGACTTGATTCTGCGATCGTACATCCTTCGAAAATCACCCCGATGGCACGCATTGATGAACGCCAAAAGCAGGTTGCACTTGATCTTATTTATGATCGCCGCACTTTTGATGGTGAGGAATGTACTTATGATCCGCTTCAAGAGTTCTTGCAAATGTTTGATGGAGTTGAACTTGCCACAAGTAAGAATGCTCGCGCTGAGGCCCTAGCTGCTTTGCCTTTATACGACCGACTTCAACGTCGAATTATCGATGGTGAAAAAGTCGGATTGGAAGATGACCTAAAAGAGGCCATGGCACTTGGCACCCCACCTCTTGAAATCATTAACACTCATCTACTCGAAGGCATGAAGATCGTTGGAGAATTGTTTGGTAAGGGTGAGATGCAACTTCCATTCGTACTTCAGAGCGCAGAGGTAATGAAAACCGCCGTTGCCCAGCTGGAGCCTTTTATGGAAAAGACTGGCGATGAAGGTCGCGGAACTATGTTGCTGGCAACAGTTAAGGGCGATGTTCACGACATTGGAAAGAACTTAGTTGACATTATTCTGACTAACAATGGTTATCGCGTTGTAAATATTGGAATCAAGCAGACAATCAATCAGATTATTGATGGAGCTCTCGAGTCCAACGCAGATGCAATCGGCATGAGTGGTCTACTCGTTAAATCAACGGTCATCATGAAAGAGAATCTGCAAGAAATCACGGCAAGAGGTTTAGACCAAAAGTGGCCGATTGTTCTTGGTGGAGCAGCATTAACACGAGCATATGTCGAACAAGATCTAGCGGCACTGTTTCCTGGTGAAGTTCGTTACGCACGTGATGCCTTCGAAGGTTTGCGTCTAATGGATTCAATCATGGCGGTTAAACGTGGTGAACCAGGTGCGGCATTGCCCGCATTGCGTGAGCGCAAAGTAGCGAATACTCGCATCAAGAGCGAAGATCTTCCAATAGATACTCGTCGCAGTGATGTCGCAATCGATGTTGATATTCCGGTACCTCCGTTCTTTGGATCACGTGTTGTTAAGGGAATTCAACTCAGCGACTATGCGGGAATGTTGGATGAGCGTGCATTGTTTGTTGGTCAATGGGGCTTAAAGGGAAATCGCGGCGAGTACGAAAACATGGTTGAAGCTGAAGGACGTCCACGCCTGCGCTCTCTGCTCAACGAAGTTCAATCAAGTGGATGGCTAAATGCCGCAGTGGTTTATGGTTATTTTCCATGTTACAGCGAAGGCAATGATCTTGTAATCCTTCACCATGAAGGAGAGAAAAAGGGTCAAGAGAGAACCCGCTTTACTTTTCCACGTCAAACACGTGACCGCCGTCTATGCATCAGTGATTTTTTTGCGTCCAAGGATTCCGGAAAGACCGATGTTGTTGCTTTCCACGTCGTTACGATGGGCTCAACAGTCAGTGAGGCCGCAGCGAAGCTTTTTGCAGCTAACAATTACCGCGAGTATTTGGAGCTGCACGGTCTTTCAGTTCAGTTGACCGAAAGTCTTGCCGAGCACTGGCATGCCCGAATTCGTGAAGAATTGTCAGTCAAGAGTGAAGATTCAGCGGAGTTGCAAGGGATTTTGGATCAGGGTTATCGCGGTTCAAGGTATTCATTTGGTTATCCCGCGTGTCCTGATCTGGAGCAACAAGTTCAACTATGTGAATTACTTGAACCAGCACGTATCGGGGTCGAACTGTCCGAAGAGTTCCAGCTCAATCCTGAACAATCAACTTCAGCGATTATTGTTCATCATCCCGAAGCAAAGTATTTCAACGCAAACTAATGGGCGGCCAATCAGAATTCTTTGATGCCGTCTTCTTTGACATGGATGGCTTGATGGTTGATTCAGAGCCTGAATGGTTTAAATCCGAAATCGAAGTAACGTCGCCATTTGGGTATCACTGGACCGAAGAAGATCAAATAGCTTGTCTTGGGGGACCGCTTACGAGAGTTGGCCAATACATGCACGACAAATGCAATGGCGCGCAAACCCCCGAATACTTCACCCAAACCTTGATCGACACACAGGCGTTGAAATTGCGTGGGAATACACCAACAATGCCGGGTGCTCTCGAATTGGTTCGGGAACTGCAAGCTCAAGGAATCAAAACGGGTCTAGTTTCGGCCAGCCCACGCAACATTGTGGATGCGGTTCTAGACAATTTGGGCCACGACTTGTTCCCATTCTCAATTAGTTCAGATGATGTTCACAACACAAAGCCGAGTCCGGATTGCTACTTAAAGGCTGCAACGATGACGAATTCAAAAATTGATAACTGTTTGGTATTTGAAGATTCACTAACGGGTATGTCGGCAGCGACTTCTAGCGGTGCTTATTTGATTGCGGTTCCGCACCTGGTAGAGATCACTGAGTCGTCAAAAGTACGTGTTATCACTTCACTTGAACAAATGAGTTTTTCTAAACTTCAGAAGCTGTTCAGAGACTTCGCTTGCGAAATTTAGTCGTTGTGTGCAGGGCAGATCTTTTTGAAGTAGCACCAATCGCACAATCGTGAGGGCTTTGGTGGCCAATACTCTTTCTCGATAGAAATGAAAATGTCCTTCGCAACCCGATGAAGTACTTTCTCTACTGAATCAACATCAGCCTGAGTCGGATTACTCTTAACAACTCGACCATCACCGAGGTAAATCAATTGCAGTAATCGGGGGAGCACTCCCGTGTTCTTCCAATACAGAAGTGCATAAACTCTTAACTGAAAAAGTGCTTTTTCTTCCCACCCAGGTCGGGGTGATTTACCGGTTTTGTAATCAACAATTCTCACTTCACCCGTGGGTGCAACGTCTAGGCGATCAACATATCCATGAAGATAGACATTGGTATCAAAATCATTTTCTAAATGCATTTCACGGTGTGTAGCTTCAAAAGTCGCAGGGTTCTCAAGCGTAAAGTAAGTCGTTAGCAATGAAGAAGCTCGATCTAGCCACTCCTTCTCATTTGTTACCATCTCCATAAGCGCTGGTTTTTCTTCTACCTGCGCTTTCCATCTGGATGGAAGCAGATCAATTGCAGTCTCTGGTGTGCGATCGTTGCTAGGAAACTCAAAGAGATCTTGCAAAACGGTGTGCACCAAGGTTCCACGTTCGGCGTCAAGTGAAGGAGGCTCAGGTAACATGTCGATCTTGCGGTATTTGTAGAGTTGCGGACAATTCTCGTACTCACTCACTGCGCTGGGAGATAGTCGCAGACTGTTTTCTTCATTCACCTGTCTGAAGATACTCGTACTTTGCTGAACATTTTCGCCTAAGATGCTCCCGTGTCTAATCTTGGGTATTTCGGGGCCGGCGATCGCATTCAATTGACCGATCCAAAGGGAAAGCTATACAGCTTTACCATCACGCCTGGAAAAGAGTGGCATACCCATAAGGGCTGGATAACGCATGATGAATTGATCGGCATGCCCGAAGGTTCAGTTGTAAGCACGACGGCGGGATTAAAGTTCACTGCTTTCAAACCGCTTCTAGCTGATTATATTTTAACAATGCCTCGAGGGGCCACGATTGTTTATCCAAAAGATGCTGCCATGATCGTCGGAGTCGCAGACATCTATCCAGGAGCACGAGTCCTTGAAGCCGGTGTTGGAAGCGGTGCTTTGACTATCTCGCTACTGCGTTCAGCTGGACCAACTGGCACCGTGCATTCAGTAGAACGACGACAAGATTTTGCGGATAACGCTCGTTCTAATGTTGATTCCTATTTTGAATCCGCTCCCGATAACTGGAAACTGACAGTTGGAGACCTGCAAGATCAAGATTTTGATTCAGAATATGACCGAGTTGTTTTGGACATGCTTGCTCCATGGGAATGCATTGACATATCAGCTCGCGCCTTGCGCCCAGGGGGAGTTTTTCTTGCCTATGTTGCAACAACGACACAACTATCGGCCACCGCTGAAGCTTTAAAGGAAGATGGTCGTTTCACTGAGCCTGAGAGTTCAGAAACACTTGTACGAGGTTGGCACCACGAAGGTCTAGCCGTTCGTCCTCAACAGCGAATGATCGGACACACCGGCTTCTTGATACAAAGTCGCAGAATGGCACCTGGTGTGGAAGTTTTGGCACGTCGTCGACGTCCAGCGAAGGGTGCATACGGTGTCTCGGAAGATTGAGCGATTAATCAATCTAACTATCGCCCTGCTCGCAACAAAGAGATACCTGACCAAATCCGAGATTTTTAATTCAGTTGATGGATACGAAGGTACTCCCGAAACTAAAGAGAGAATGTTTGAGCGAGATAAAGATGATCTTCGTTCACTTGGAATTGAGATTGAAGTAGGAAGTTTTGATCCGCTGTTTAATGATGAAGCTGGCTACAAAATCAAACAAGAAAAGTATCAGTTCGAGCTTGGCGATATCTCATCTACAGAGGTGTCCCTTCTTTCATTAGCCGCAGAGGCTTGGCAGGAAGCCTCATTTGGTGATGTAGCTCAAAAGGCTCTGTTGAAACTGAGATCGATAGGAATCGCTAGCGATGAAATCTCTATCCCTGGCTCTGTTCAAAAGCTCAATGATGGCGGTCAAGATTTATCTCTGATCACTAAAGCTATCGCTCAATCACAACTGCTAATTTTTTCATACCTTGATTCATCAATGAAAACTGTTACACGAAAAATCGTTCCAATAGCGCTTTCAACTCGAAGCGGTTTTTGGTACTTGTCGGGTGTTGACCAAGATGTTCAGGAAATGCGCACCTTCAGAATTGATCGAATTCAAGGTCAAATCAGTGCAACGGCGGGACCCACTGATTTCGAAGCTCCACTTGGTTTTGATTCAAATACGGCTCTGTCACATTCGCCAACAACCGAGATTGCAGTTATCGATGTTCGGGTCGGAAAAGGTACTTCGCTGCGAGCATTGGCAATTTCTACAAAATCGTTGGGGGAGTGGGATCAAATAAGAGTCCCAATCTTCAATCTTGATTCCCTCTGCTCGTTAATTCTGTGGCATGGTCTAGATGCCATGGTTCAGGAACCAACTGATTTGCGTGAACGTGTGATTGAGAATCTTCAAGCATTGGTGAACAACCATGGTTAAAAAAATATCAGCTCCGTTAGAACGAACAGCCAGGCTGCTGGACCTTGTTCCGTATATCAATTCCCATCAGGGGATTTCGCTCAAAGAATTAGCTGATGTCTTTCATGTGACGCAAGCCCAGATGACAAATGATTTAACAACTTTGTGGATGTGTGGACTGCCGGGGTACACGCCGCTTGAGCTTATGGATTTGGATTTCGATTCAGGATTCGTCACCATTCACAACGCCGAGACACTTTCCAAACCAAGATCTATCACCTTTGATGAGGGAGTAGCGCTAGTTTTGGGTTTAGATTTGTTACGTTCATCGATCCCATCCGAGCGTACCGATCTGATAGAAAAAGTTGATGAGTTATCGAAGCGCTTGTCTGAGTTGATAAAGCTTCCATCGGGGCTTTCCGCTGCTGCAGTTGTGAATCAAGATGTGTCGACCGCAATTCTTGAAGCAATAAAAAGCAGGTCAGGTTTGAGAATTAATTATCATTCGCTCTATCGTGACGAGACTAGTACGCGAGTCATTCTTCCTATCGAGATCGTGGAAAACGATGGGCAGCGTTATTTAAGTTCTTATTGCCATACCTCTTCCGACTTTAGACAGTTCCGAATCGATCGGATTCAGAGTGCGAAGTTAGAAAAAGTTACACAGAAAATACCGAAAAGCTCGAGTCAGGCCTCTAGCCATGTAAGCACCATAAAAGTTCTGACTCCAACCCGTGAAATCGCTGAACGTTTCAAGCAAAGCGAATTGTCTATGAACTCCGAATTCCATTTTCAGTCATATTCGCTCCAATGGATCGAACGATCCATCATGGCTTCTGGAAGTTCAGTGTCCTTACTGGCACCCCCAGATATTAGAAAAAACATATCTGAGATGGCTCAATCGATGCTGGATCGTTACAAAGCACGCTGAGATCGCCTACCCATTCATGGGGATCTGATGTAACCTAGGCCTAAATATTAGCCAAGGAGTTAACGTTATGAATTTGGGTCCAAGAGAGATTGTCATCCTTCTCATTGTTGTACTTGTTTTGTTTGGTGCGAAGCGTTTGCCGGATTCAGCCCGCTCACTTGGTCGCTCTATGCGCATTTTCAAGAGCGAAATGAAGGAAATGAAGGCCGACGACACCGTGATCGAAGAAGACGGCAAAACCGAGAAGTAGATAAATGGCATCTGTTAATGAAGCACGGATGCCCCTTCTAGACCACTTACGCGAATTACGTAAACGAGTTCTTCGTTCCGCGATAGCAGTATTGGTTGCATTTAGTGGAGGGTGGTATTTCTACGATTCAATCATCGTCACCTTAGCCGCTCCAGTGTGTGACCTTAAAGCCGCACAAGAATCCGGGGCTGCAAGTTGCGGAGCTCTTTACATCAGCGGAGTGCTCGGTCCACTGGATCTGCAAATCAAGGTTGCGTTGTTGACCGGAATTATCGTCTCAGCACCATTCTGGCTCTATCAATTGTGGGCTTTCATCGCGCCTGCTCTTCATAGAAAAGAAAAACGTACCAGCGTGATGTTTGTTTCTGCCGCTACACCTTTCTTTGCAATGGGAGCAACACTTGGTTACTTCATTCTTCCAGTTGCAATAAAAGCGTTGTTTGGCTTTACACCAGATTCGATCAGTAACTTGGTGAGATTTGATGATTATCTAGATTTCGTACTACGACTGATTCTTTTTGTTGGTCTTGCTTTCGAGTTACCAATTTTTCTCTTAACCTTTAATTTGATTGGCTTCCTTCGCGGTAAAACAATTTTGAAACCATGGCGAATTTGGATATTTACGATTTTCTTCTTTGTTGCCGCCCTTTCGCCAACCGCAGATCCTTTGAGCATGGTCCTTTTATCTGGACCTCTGATCCTCTTCTACTTTATGGCGGGCCTTATCGCTGTCCTTGTGGATCGTCGTCGCGACAAGAAAATCGATTCCATAGAAACCAGCAGCTCATCGATTGAAGCACCAACATCCATTAAGGAATAGCCGATAGGGTCATCCCATGTGGGCTTTGGTGATCAACCCTGTAGCAGGTCAGGGCAAGGGGACCACGGTTGGAACTTACGTCGCAGGATGGTTGGCACAGAACAAAATTCCCTACACAATTGTTACTGGTAACACATCGGTAGCCCTTGGTGATCATCTTTCACATTTCATTAAAAAATTCCCTGATACACAAGGAGTGATAGCCGTTGGGGGAGATGGGTTACTGCACAATATTTTGCAGGTTTTGGTACCTGCTCAGATTCCACTAGCAATCATTCCCGCAGGCACCGGAAATGACTTTGTACGAACTTTAGGTTGGAGTTTAGAAAGTTTTGACGCTCAACTAAAGGCAGTTACGACTCTTGCTCCGACCTCAATTGATTTGGGCTTGGTAGATGGTGAGTGGTTTGGCGCAATTTTATCGACTGGATTTGATTCCATAGTAAATGAAAAGGCCAACACCATGTCCTGGCCTAAGGGGGCGATGAAGTACAACGCTGCTATTGCGATCGAACTCCCGCGATTCAAGCCTCGCCATTACGAAATTACTCTAGACGACCGGACAATTTCTACTGAAGCAATGCTGATTGCGGTGTCTAATGGCCGATCCTACGGCGGCGGCATGCTGGTATGCCCTGCGGCAAATATTTCCGATGGACTCTTTGATGTCATGGTTCTACATCCAGTATCCACTGTTGAATTCATTAAAGTTTTTCCAAGAGTATTTGCCGGAACACATGTTTCTCATCCAGCAGTCGAAATCATGCGAAGCAAAAGCGTGCGAATCGAGGCAAAAGCTGTCGCTTATGCAGACGGCGAACGGATCGGACAATTACCGGTAGCCGCCGAATGTATCCCAAGTATTCTGAAAACGTGGGTCGCATGACAACGCCCGCCGAACGTTACGCCGCAGCTAAGTTGAGAGGTCAGCACCCGGTAACAACAGAATTCCTCCTCACTTTTGATTTTGAATTCGATCCTTTCCAAATCACCGCCTGCCATGCGGTTGAGGATGGAAAAGGAGTATTAGTCGCAGCACCTACTGGAGCTGGTAAAACTGTAGTGGGCGAATTCGCCGCGTTCTTTGCTTTGCGAGCAGGAAAAAAATGTTTCTACACAACACCAATAAAGGCTTTGTCCAACCAAAAGTACTCTGAATTCGTTGCCAAATTCGGAGAAGATCGCGTGGGTCTTTTAACTGGCGATACCAGCATTAATGGCGAAGCTGACATATTGGTCATGACAACTGAAGTTCTTCGAAACATGCTTTACGCGGGTTCAAGCACACTGACTAATTTAGGTTGCGTTGTAATGGATGAAGTTCATTACCTGGCTGACAAGTTTCGCGGTGCGGTATGGGAAGAAGTTCTTATTCACTTGATGGAGAGCGTACAAGTTATTTCTTTATCTGCGACGGTTTCCAATGCAGAAGAGTTCGGCGAGTGGCTGGGCGAAGTACGCGGTGAAACTGAAGTAATTGTCAGCGAAATCCGACCTATTCCTTTGTTCCAGCATGTTTTGATCGGAAATCGCTTAATGGATCTATTTGACCAACCCGGAAAGATAAATCCCGAAATTCTTCAGCGTGAAAGGGAGGCAATTCGCCGATCTTCCTTGGGTCGAAATCGTCGTGGACGATTCGCCGAGCCATCAGACCGCATGAGCCGGGCAGAAATCATTGAGAAACTTCAAAGAGAGAATTTGTTACCCGCGATTACCTTCATTTTTTCTAGGGTCGGATGCGATGCTGCAGTCAAGCAATGTTTGCATGCTGGCCTTCGTCTGACCTCACCAGAAGAAAGGGTTGAGATCCGCCAAACTGCGTTGCGGTATACCCAAAACATCGCTGAAGAAGATCTGGAAGTCCTTGGTTTTCAAGAGTGGCTTACCGCCCTCGAGCGGGGTATCGCCGCCCACCATGCAGGCTTACTTCCAAGTTTTAAGGGTGCTGTAGAAGATCTGTTTCAGCGCGGTTTAGTTAAAGCGGTGTTTGCGACCGAAACTCTGGCGCTCGGAATCAATATGCCAGCACGTACAGTCGTTCTAGAAAAACTTATTAAATTTAATGGTGAGGCACACGTGCCGATTACTCCGGGGGAGTACACGCAATTAACTGGACGAGCCGGTCGCAGAGGTATCGATATTGAGGGAAACGCGGTTATTCAGTGGTCTCCAACAGTTGATTCTGCATCGGCGGCAGGTTTAGCTTCAACTCGAACTTATCCATTGCGATCATCTTTTTCTCCGACATACAACATGGCGATCAACTTAATTGCACGATTTGGTCGCGAAACTGCACGCCGATCACTTGAGTCCTCTTTCGCTCAATTCCAGGCGGATCGAGCTGTGGTTGGACTTACTCGACAGATTCGCAAAAACGAGACCCTAATCCAGGAGTTAATGAAGGATGCGCAATGCCACCTTGGAGATTTCTCCGAGTATGCACGGCTTAGACGCTCTATCAAAGAGGTTGAAGTGTTGCTCAGCCGACGTGATCAGCGTAAAACTTTCGACAATAGACAACGCGGACACATGGAGGGTGAACTTTCAGATCTACGCAAGAGCCTTAAGTCTCATCCATGTCATGGTTGTGCCGAACGAGAAGATCACGCCCGCCTAGCAGAACGTGCAGGGCGATTAACACGTGAAAACGATGGTTTAACTACCCGCGTCGAGAATCGAACCCATGTAATCGCAAAAACTTTTGACCAAATTTGCCAAGTATTGGATCACTTGGAATACATCAATGGTGAGAAACCAACGGTCCAAGGCAAGATTCTGACCAAGATTTATGCTGAATCAGATCTCCTGCTGACCGAATCAATTCGACGCGGACTTCTAGACGACCTGAACGCTACCGAACTGTTATCAGTGGTTTCATGCATGATCTTTGAATCTCGTTCACAAGAAAACCTTGCACCTAAACTTCCTAGCCAAAAGGTGACCTCAACTCTCACCGAAATTATCTCTTTATGGGCGGCGCTGGAAAAAATTGAGAATGATTTTGGAGTTAAGACTCAACGCGAGCCTGATGCTGGTTTTTGCTTTATCTCCTACAAATGGGCCAGTGGTAACTCACTGAACAGCGTCCTCAAGGGTAGCGACATGTCTGTCGGTGACTTCGTACGTTCAACAAAGCAATTAGTTGACTTGTTGAACCAAATTGGTGGGGCAAGTGAAAAACTTCGCCCAGTCTGTAAGGATGCGGTCAAGCGAATTGATCGCGGTGTGGTTGCTTATCTCATGGGGGATATATGACATTGATGCTCCTTGATAGCGCCTCACTTTGGTACCGGGCTTACTACGGAATGCCTGACACTCTGCTCGCACCCGATGGCACCTCAGTTAATGCGATCCGCGGTTACGTTGACATGACTGCGCGTTTGATGAATGTTTACAAGCCGGACCGCTTAGTTGCCTGTCTAGATGGTGACTGGCGACCAAGTTGGCGAGTCGATATTTTTCCAGAGTACAAAGCTAATCGTTTAGAAGAAGATGGTGGGGAAGAGGAGGAAGAGCCTGAAACCCTCACACCGCAGATTCCAATACTTTTGGATCTTCTAGATCTGTTTGGTATTCCAGTAGTTGGCGTTGACGATTACGAAGCCGATGATGTCATGGCAACGTATGCTGAAATTGAAAAGGGGCCCATAAGAATTGTTACTGGAGATCGAGATCTGTTCCAAATGGTGGATGACTCGCGGGACATTAAGGTGGTGTATCTCGCGAAAGGTATTTCGCAACATGATTTAGTCGATATCAAGTATGTTGCTGACAAGTATTCAATTCCTGGTGATCGATACGATCTCTTCGCCATGTTTCGCGGTGATCCATCAGATGGCTTACCCGGAGTCAAAGGGATTGGTGAAAAAGGAGCGGCGGTAATAGCCAATCATTTTGCAACGGCAGCAGACGCTCTTGCTGGAGCGATTGAGGCGCACCCTTCACTTCCCCCTGCATTAGCAAAGAAAATCATTGCTGGAGCCGATTATTTAAAGATCGCACCAAAACTTGTTCGAGTCGCCCGAGATGCACCTTTACCTAAAGTGGATCTGGCGTTGCCGAAAGCACCCTCGGATCTTTCATCCATTTATCAATTCAAGGAGCGCTACGCCTTGGGGGCTAGTGTCGATCGTTTGATCAGTGCATTGGGGTGGTAGCACTTCTACTCTCTGCACTGTCTGGTGCACTGCTTTCAGCTGCCTATGAACCAGTGGGGAAGTGGTGGGTGGCTCCCATCGCGATCGCTGCGCACATGTATGCGTTGTCAATTACTAGTAGAAAAGTAATCTCCGCATTTGTTTTTGCATTAACGGTCAATCTGATTGTTCTGCATTGGAGCAGCACATTTGTTGGCTCGGTGCCGTGGATTATTTTGGCGCTAGGGATGTCACTTTTCTATCTTCCGCTCGCGCTAGTTGCGCGTTGGGGGATGACTTCCTACCCACTCATTTTCATCATTATGGAAGAGGTCCGAAACAGATTTCCATTTGGAGGATTTGGTTGGGTTCGTATCGCCTACACCCAAGCTGATGCACCGTTTTCGAAGATAGCCGCAATAGGTGGTGCGTCCGCACTTTCTGCCCTAGTTGTTGTGCTGGGCTTAATTCTCTACTTTGGATCTAAACGTCGATTTTCACTTATTACAATTGCGCCATTTCTGCTTCTCTTGATTCCGGTCAACTTGGCGATTGGTTCTGCAACTAATGTTTTGATGATTCAAGGCAATGTTCCACAAATGGGATTAGACTTTAATTCAAGAGCGAAAGCTGTGTTCAATAATCACTTTGAGAGAACTCAGGCAGAGTTAGCTAAAGATTCAAATGTCGATTTTGTTCTGTGGCCGGAAAATTCCGTTGATGTCGATCCATTTACTAACCAGGATGTAAAAAAGGCACTCGATTCGGTTGAGAAACCACTGATTATCGGTGCAATTCTTGGCAAAGGAGACAAATATCTCAACACATCGATTCTGTGGGGTGGCGAATTGCCTCCAATCTATATCAAGCAACATCTCACGCCGTTTGGTGAATACATCCCGCTGCGTTCATTAGCATCTTTGATTTCACCCTACACAGATCGGGTAACTGACTTTGAACCTGGACAATCACAGGTACTTTTTAAGGTGAAAGATGCGGTAATTGCCCCAATTATTTGCTTCGAGCTAGTTGACGATCAGCTTCTTGTTGATGCCGCACGTGCTTCCAATATTTTGGCGGTGCAAACTAACAGTGCCACCTTTGGAATGTCGGCAGAAAGTGCGCAGCAATTGTCGATAACTCGCGTCAGAGCCATAGAACATGGTCGAAATATTGTTTCTGTATCAACCACCGGTTATTCAGCGGTTATCGATTACCACGGCAAAGTTATTCAAAAAACATCCATGGGAACTGCAGACACAATTCGCGCCACAGTTGATCTTGTTCAGGGGAAAACGCCCCGGAATTCAGCGGGTGATTGGGCACTGGTAGGAACGCTTTTTGTGCTTCTGGTCATTGCCCGTCGAGCGTATGTACTACGCCGATAAGTAACATTATGTAAAGTAACAAAGGAATGAGCAAAAGAACGGCGCTCACGCCCCTCCTATCTATAGTCATCCATCGGTGTGCAGGCACAGACCAGATTACGGTCACCGTGGGCGCCATCAATGCGCGATACAGGTGGCCAGTACTTCATTCGAGAACCAATTGATTCACCCGCAATAAAGCCCTCTATAGCGACCGGATACCCGCCTTTTTCGCGGCTGTAACGCCTATCCCAATCACTGTTTACAACCGACAACGCCGTATGAGGTGCATGGCGCAGCGCTGAATCCTCGATGCTGATCTTTCCATCGATAACCTCTTGGATCTCAGCTCTGATCGAAATCATCGCGTTAATAAATCTATGAATCTCACGGATATCTTCGGATTCCGTTGGTTCAATCATCAAGGTTCCAGCAACTGGGAAAGACATTGTGGGTGCATGGAAACCGTAATCCATTAAACGTTTTGCGATGTCATCAACTGAAACTCCACAATCCTTAGTTAATCCACGGATATCCAGAATGCACTCGTGTGCGATTCGACCATTGGCACCCGTGTAAAGGACTGGATAAGAATCTTGCAACATCGAAGCAATGTAATTTGCCGACAAGATTGCAACTTGAGTTGCGTGGGTAAGTCCTTCTCCCCCTAGCAAGCGAATATATGCCCATGAAATAGGCAGGATGCTGGCTGATCCATACGGTGCAGCTGAAATTGGCCCAGGTCCAGTTGTTGGCCCAGCTAATACATCCATTGGATGGTTAGGCAAAAACGGTGCCAAATGTGCGCGAGCGATAACTGGACCTACGCCAGGCCCTCCTCCACCATGTGGAATCGCAAAAGTTTTATGCAGATTTAAGTGTGAAACATCTGCGCCAAACTTTCCTGGTTGGGAAACACCGACCAACGCATTCAAGTTAGCGCCATCAACATAAACCTGGCCACCGGCTTCGTGGATCAATTCGCAGATCTCTGACACTGCGGTTTCGAAAACACCATGTGTTGACGGATAAGTAATCATTAACGCCGCTAAAGCTTCTTGATGCTCTGAAATCTTGGCTTTAATGTCTGCGACCGAGACATTCCCGCTTTCGTCGCAATCGATAACAACTACCTTCATGCCCGCCATAACAGCTGAGGCAGCATTTGTACCGTGGGCACTTGATGGGATTAAACAGATATTGCGACCCTGGTCCCCTCTTGAATCATGGTAATTGCGGATCGCAAGCAAGCCTGCGAATTCACCTTGGCTACCGGCATTTGGCTGCAGAGATACCGCGTCATAACCAGTGATTGCTACTAGCCACTTGGATAACTGCTCGATTAACTTGCGAGTTCCAACGCTCTGTTCAACTGGAGCAAAAGGATGAAGTGATGCGAATTCAGGCCAGGTAACCGCTTCCATTTCAGTAACCGAATTCAACTTCATCGTGCATGAGCCCAAAGGAATCATTGTTCTATCTAGCGCAAGATCTTTATCTGCCAAATTACGCAGATAGCGCATCATTCCGGTTTCGCTGTGATTGGTGTTGAAAACTGGATGCGTTAAGTACTTACTGGTCCGTAGATGTTTTGTCGGGATCGGCTCCCCTGTTGCATCCTTTAGACCCAAAATATCTAGCACTTGTGCAAAGAGTTCCTCGGTTGTTTCTTCATCAAATGAAACCCGAATCTCGGTGTTGCTGATTCGTGCAAAGTTGATTCCACGAGCGGCAGCTTTGGCATGAACTGCAGCAGCATCTTTTACAACAATGTGTACGGTGTCGAAAACAACATCTTCACGGTTGTTGGTTGCAGCATGTAATCGGGCCGCAAAACCATGGACTCGTTGGGCAATTTCCCGTAAGCCCACTGGTCCATGCCACATCGCATAGAAGGCGCTCATGTTTGCTAACAAAACTTGTGCCGTACAAATATTTGAAGTTGCCTTGTCGCGGCGAATATGTTGTTCGCGTGTTTGCAGCGCTAAACGAAAAGCTGGCTTTCCAGTTGCATCAATACTTTGACCAACAAGTCGGCCAGGCATTGATCGCTCTAAACCACTTCGCACCGCTAAGAAACCTGCGTGAGGTCCACCAAATCCCATAGGAACTCCAAAGCGCTGCGCTGTGCCAACTGCAATATCTGCGCCCCACTCCCCTGGTGCTTTTAATAACGTCAATGCCAACAAATCAGTCGCAGCAATTACGAAGGCGTTTTGTGAATGCGCATAATCAGCAAAAGATGTGTAATCAATTACTGTTCCTGTTGTATCTGGATACTGCACAAGAGCGCCGAAGAATTCACCGTCATAACCATCTCGCGCTACATGACCTGAATCCACTTCAACAACAGTGATCCCTAGTGGCTTAGCACGGGTAATTACTACAGCTTTTGTTTGTGGGTGTACATGTTCTTCGATCAAGAAAACCGCATCATCGCTTAACTTCGAAGCACGTCTGGCCAAGGTCATTGCTTCAGCTGCTGCAGTACTTTCATCAAGCATCGATGCATTTGAAATATCCAGCCCAGTTAATTCACAGACCATTGTCTGGAAAGCGAAAAGCGCTTCAAGGCGACCCTGAGAAATTTCTGGTTGATACGGTGTGTACGCGGTGTACCAAGAAGGATTTTCTAAAACATTTCGCTTAATCACTGGCGGAACAATAGTTCCGTAATATCCAGTTCCGATCAGAGAGCGAAAAACTTTGTTTTCAGATGCGATTGCACGAAGTTCAGCAATTACCTCAACCTCGCTCTTGCCGTGATCAAGAGCGTCTTCGATTACGCCCTTGATAAGAATGTTTGCCGGGACAACATCTTTAATGAAGGTGCTTAGATCCGAATATCCAAGATGCTTGAGCATCGCAGCTTCGTCAACTGATGTTGGACCTATATGACGATCCTCAAAAGAACGACTCATTGCGATCCCTCATCCCATTCATGGCCTCTCGCCAAAATGTGCGAGGGCAGGAGTGAAGAATAAGGTGAATTAAGCGCCTTTGCTCTTTCTACGCAGCGAAAGCTCGTCGTTATTTTCAACACCTGCTGGCTGGCCATTTACTTCACCCTGAAGGAGAGATAGAGACCCTTCAACTTCATGCCAGACCTTGCCTACGGCGATACCGAAAACTCCTTGGCCACCTTGCAATAAATCGATGATCTCGTCAGGGCTTGCGCACTCGTAGATAGAAGCCCCATCACTCATCAAAGTGATTCGTTCTAGCTCTGTCACTCCCCTGTTACGAAGGTGATCAACGGCGGTACGAATGTTTTGTAGCGATACGCCGGCGTCCAATAAACGCTTAACAACTTTTAAAACCAAAATATCGCGGAAGCCATAAAGGCGTTGTGTTCCAGAACCACTTGCGGTTCTAATGCTTGGCTCAACTAATCCAGTGCGTGCCCAGTAATCCAATTGACGGTAACTAATGCCAGCAGCAGAGCAGGCGGTAGCACCTCTGTAGCCAATTTCCATCTCTTCTGGGGACACGGGGAATGCTCATTTCTTTTGGGGAGTGAGATAAATGTACGGCTCGAAACACGCCTAAACAATGACCGACACGAAGCAAACCTCTACTTGAGGTTGAGGGTTTTTTCCCTTATCCGGCGAAGTCTTCGGGGTTGATCTGGTCCAAGAACTCGCGGAACTTCTCAACCTCCTGATTGTCTCCCTCGCCTTGGGGGATCTCAATGCCTATCTCATTGAGCAGCTCCTCGGTAGCCAGAATATTGCTATGGGTTCTAACCGCCAGGGCGATGGCATCAGATGGTCTGGCACTGATGCTTAAAGGCTCCCCCTTTGAATCCCGAAGGTTCAGGGTTGAATAAAAGGTCCCGTCTTTAATCTCCGTAACGTGGACGGCTATCAGTGTTACATCAAAGAGCTCAATCAGATTTTTCATCAAGTCATGGGTCAGAGGTCGAGGCGGTTCGACCCCTTGCTGAGCAAATGCGATAGCGGTGGCTTCAACTGCCCCCACCCAAATCGGCAGAAACCTAGAACCGTCGATTTCCTTGAGCAGGACGATTGGCTGATTCGAAGGCATCTCGACGCGAACGCCAATGACCTCCATGGGGATCAACATGAGCAGTGGTTATCGATCGAGGATTATGAACGAAGTCGGTTCAAGCCACCACGAACAAGTGCGGCATGTAAACGAATTGAAAGAGATGCGATCTCCTTTTGAACCTCTTCAGCGCGAGCCTTTGATTCGGCGCTCTTCTGACGAGTTAATGGTGTGATGACTTGTTCAATCAAACCAATCTCGCGATCTGCGGCTGACTTAAATGAACGAAGATGTCTCGCCTCAATACCAAAGCCACCCATCTCGGTAACAGCTTTTGCAATAGCTAGCGCATCGCCGTCGTAGTGACGGCCACGAGGGGCTATCAATCCATAACCCTCAAGTTCAACAAGTTGGTCTTCTGCAAGGCCACTGTTTTTCAAAAGCTCTTCGCGCGAAAGACGCATCTCATTGGATTCGCCGAAAGCACTTGGTGCCATTTCGCCATCAATGGTTGCAATTCCGATTGGTGATCGAGGTGACGCAACACCGCCGACTGCCGCAGGTTGTAAACCACGATCAATCGCATCAAGGTTGTCTTTGATTACTTTCAATGGAAGATACTGATCGCGTTGGGCCAGGAGCACGTAACGCAGGCGCTCTAAATCTGAGCTTGTGAACTTTCGGTAACCCGATGGTGTTCGTTGCGGTTCAATCAATCCTTCAGATTCAAGAAAACGAATCTTAGAAATTGTGATGTCTGCAAAATCTCCACGCAACCGGTTAAGGACTTCACCGATGCTCAAATATGCGCGTGCTGGAACTGCCATGACTACTCCCCTAGTTCGAACCGACGAAAAGCAAATGGAACTTACCTATTTGAAACTCATCACCAGAAACAAGTACATGTTCTGTGACAGAAATATTGTTGATGTAGGTGCCGTTAAGCGAACCTGCATCCCTTAGAACAAAGCTGTTGCCCTCTTTTGAAATCGTTGCATGCGTACGTGAAACAGTGATGTCATCCAGAAAGATCGAGCTAGAAGCTGATCTGCCAACAGTTACACCTTCACTGGTTACCAAGAATCGAGAACCTTTATTAGGTCCACGGGCAATGAGAATCATTGCTTTTTCACCCGCAGAACCCTGAATCTCAGAGATGACTGCGCGGTCCTCGGGGGAAAGCAAGGCAAGCTGTTCATCTAAATGATTCTTTGAAGGATCTGTAACTTCACGAAGACCCAAGTGGATAGTGGAAGTAAGTTCGTTCTGCGGTTGTTCTGCAGTCACTGCCCTACCTCCTTAACGTCAACTTAAGGGTGACACTAGAGAGTTAGACGGAGAAGGTCAAGCGGTAATTTCGCCGTACTGGGCCGCGGTAAGTAGGTCTGAAGGCGCGGCCGCGACCTCGATCTTTGCTAGCCAACCAGCACCGTAAGGGTCTGAGTTGATTGTTTCTGGAGAATTAGATAGAGAGTCGTTAATCGCAACAACAGTTCCAGTTACAGGTGCATAAATTTCAGAAACGCTCTTTGTTGACTCAACTTCACCGCAAACTTTTCCTGACGTTACGGTTTCACCGACCGCAGGAAGTTGGACGTACACGATGTCACCCAGTGCAGCTTGAGCATAATCAGTAATGCCCATTGTGTACACGAGACTTTCTGCAGAGACCCACTCATGTTCCTTGGTGTAGGACAGCTCATTAGGAATTGATGACACGGTTTCCTCTCATCTGCGAAAGACCTTCGCGGGCGTAACTAATACCTGTCGAAATGTAGAGGGCTATTCCCCAGATTGCAAAACTCCACCCCGCAATGAAGGCGATGCTCCCCCACACCCCATCCGACTGTGCCAAAAGTAAGAACGGAAATGCATATAAAAGATTGAAAGTTGCAGCTTTACCTAGGTAGGTGACAGTAAACGGAGGAAACCCTTTGCGATTCATCATCACGGTTATTACCGCCAGAACCAGATCGCGCCCGATAATCAGAGCGATCATCCAGATAGGAACAATGTCGCGGACCAGAAACACAACTAACGTGGCAAAGATGTACAGTCGATCAATTGCTGGGTCAGCTAACTCACCAAAACGTGAAGTTTGATTCCACGCACGAGCGATCTTTCCATCAAAGTAATCAGTCGCTCCTCCAACAGCCAGCACCACGATCGCCCACCCATCTGCCTCGACAACTAGGGTGAGATAAATGAATAGCGGAATGCCCAGGAAGCGCAGAAAGGTCAGCGCGTTCGGAACGCTGATTAATGACCTATTCATTCCTTGTCGCGTTCCTTCACTCGAACCGCCACCTGAACCGGTGTGCCTGGGAATTTAAACTCCTCGCGCAACCGACGCTCGATGAAGCGACGGTACGAGGCTTCGATCCAGCCACTTGAGAAGACCACAAACTTTGGTGGGGCGATTCCTGCCTGAGTCGCGTAATAAACCTTTGGCTGCTTTCCACCGCGAACGGGTGGCGGTGTTGCACCGATCAAAGCGCCCAAGAATGAATTCAGCTTTGCTGTCGGAACTCGTCGTTCCCAACTATCAAGTGCGGTGCGAAGGGCCGGTGCCAAACGATCACGATGCCAGCCCGTCTTAGCGGCGATATTGACTCGTTGGGCCCATTCGACCTGATCCAGGTGACGATCGATTTCACGATCCAATTGATTGCGACGGTCTTCATCGACCAGGTCCCACTTGTTCATGACAATCACCATAGCTTTTCCAGCTTCTTCGACCATGGTGATAACTCGTAAATCTTGTTCTGTAATTGGTTCTGATGCATCAAGTACAACAACGGCAACTTCACAACGCTCTAGCGCCGTTGCTGTGCGCAATGACGCATAGTAATCAGTTCCGGAATCCTGGTTAGCTCGTTTTTTCAATCCAGCGGTATCGATAAATCTCCAAGTTGATCCACCAAATGAAAGAAGTGAATCCACTGGATCTCGTGTTGTGCCAGCTGCATCATCAACGATAGATAAAGATTCGCCAGCGATTGCATTAAACAAAGAGGACTTTCCAACATTAGGTCGACCGATCAAAGCAACTTTGCGGTAACCATCTTGATTTTGTGCGCGACCAACCTCGGGCAACACTTTGACAATGTGGTCAAGTAAATCTCCACTACCGCGTCCGTGCAATGCTGAAACAAAACGTGGCTCACCAAGACCTAAGCTCCACAAACCATGTGCTTCAGCTTCTTCGCGTTCCCCGTCAACTTTGTTCCCGATCAAAATTGTTGGCTTCTTTGCTTTACGCAAATGCTGGACTAATGCATCATCTTCATCTAATGCACCAACTTGTGCGTCAACAACAAAACACAGAACATCTGCTTCTTGCATCGCTAATTCAGATCCAGCACTTACTTGAACTGCGATACCGTCAGGTTTAGCTTCCCAACCGCCGGTGTCCATGATGATGAAGCGGCGGCCGCCCCACTCGCATTCATACTGCACACGGTCACGAGTTACTCCTGGCGTATCTTCAACAATAGCTTCTCGTCTTCCCAAGAAACGATTGATCAACGTTGATTTACCAACGTTTGGTCGCCCCAAGATTGCAACGATTGGTAAGCCCAACAAATTACGTTTTTTGAGAAGTTCCCAAATACGCTCGATAGTTTCATCAAGATCCAAGTAGGTTGAATCAACTTCAACCGCATCGGCAGCCATTACCAATGGTGATACAGCTCGTGTGGAATCAACGGCATCACGACTATCCAGGGACTGCTTTACATCAACGCTTTTATCTTCAGTTTCTATTTCACGTCGGACCGCACGAGCATCTAAATCTGCAGTCAAATAAATCTTTAGTCCGGCCTCCGGAGCAACCACCGTACCGATGTCGCGGCCCTCTACAACAATTCCACGTTCTGCGGCATCAATAATTCGATGTTGAAGATTTAGCAACTCTCTGCGGATTTCGGGCAATGCACTAATGCGAGAAACATTTTCAGTAACCGAAGTTCCTCGGATGGCATGCGTAATTGCAGTGTCTCCAGCGAAAACAATTGGATCGGATGGATCTGCATTGAATGCAATTGGATGATCTTTGATTGCTTGCAGAATAGAAAATGGTTCTTCACATTTGTATTCAAGAGCAAGCCAAGTAACTGCGCGATACAGGGCACCAGTATCTAGATAATTCCAACCAGCACGGGTAGCAATTGCTTTTGCAGTACTTGATTTACCTGCGCCGCTAGGGCCATCTATTGCTACGACTATGCCCATGTGATGAGCTTACTTCTATTTACGAACCGGATGAACATTCCATCCGATCGAGGTTAGATGGGTTGAAAGTTTTTCTGCATCACTTTGCGACAAAGCTAAAGTAATCAATGCACTCAATTGACCGGGTGAATGTTCGATGTTCAGATCTTCTACGTTTACATCCATCGCTGCACATTCATTAAAGATTGCACCCAATTGACCGGGCTTGTCATCGATAACAATTGGAAGATAGAAATACTCGCGAGCTTTTCCGCCATGCTTTCCAGGGATTAATGCTTTACCAGCACGACCTTGGGCAATCAGTTGCGCTATTTCATCAGGATTATCAAGAGAATCAATCATTAACTGAACATCGTTTTGTAGATTTATTAGCAATTGCTGCAATTCATTGCGATTGGAATAGATGATTTCTTTCCATAATGACTCATCGGACCCCGCTATCCGGGTGGTGTCTCGGAGCCCTTGGCCTGCTAACTCCATCCATTCTGGTGGCGTGCCGGTCAATTGCTTGGCAATCAGCGATGAAGCGATCTGCGGCAGGTGAGATATTCGGGCCACGGCACGATCATGGTCCAGCGCTGACAGTTCTATCGGGGTCGCACCAAGATGTTCAATGAGCTCCAGAACTAGCTGATGGGATGCAGAATCTAAATCGGCGCTAGGCGTAAGTATCCAACTGCGACCCTGGAATAAATCTGCCCGTGCCGAGCTGGCTCCGCCGATTTCGCGGCCAGCCATGGGATGGGTAGGCAAAAATCGCCTGGACAACCCTGAAATACTCTCCACGTGAAGTTCAACTTCATTCTTTACGCTACCAACATCTATAAACGTCGACTGTGGGTTTAGTTGATTCTCTACCTCTATGACCGAAGAGAGTTGTGTAGTCGGCATTGCCAAAACAACGAGATCCGGCGAAGCGATACTAACTCCCCCGACTAGATCATTAGCTAAGGATTGGGACTTAACATCCGAATCCACCATCTGAACCTGAACTCCGCGCTGGACCAGACCCAGGCCGATTGAAGTTCCAATCAAACCTGAACCCACGATTCGAGCGCTTGTGAGCTTCTTGTGCGACATTACTGAGCAATATCTCTACGTAATGCAGCTGCCCCGTGCAAGTAAATGTGGCTGATTTGCTCCGCTGTTCGAGCGGTTTCAACATGGAACATTGCGCGAATAGTTCGGTCTAAAGCACCTGGTACATCGACCTCGACTGAGCCGATCAACGGGACATTGGCAAAGCCCATCTCTCGACAGGCTGCGGCCGGAAAGGCGGCGTTTAGATCTACTGTTGAAGTGAAGAAAACAGAGATCACATCGGCTGGGGTGAGTTGGTTTGCCTCCAGGATCGCAGAAACCAGCTCCTGTACGCCCGCGGCAATGTCAGCGGCGGTGTTGGCTGGAACCTGTACGGCTCCTCGTATAGCTCGCAAACTCATGAGATAAGGGTACCTTTCCTAACCGAAATTGGTGATTATTTGATTCCTTCTTTATCGATAAAACCTTTTACTGCTTAAACCTGTTTACTACATTTACTCTGAACACTCGCCAGGAAACCTTACCCCCTCAGTTTTGCGCAATTATCGATAAATCTATCCCTAGACCATAATCTGAGCCTACGAATATCGATAAATAGTTATTTCCGCTTTGATGTATCGATAAATCTATAAATAGATATCAATTGTATTATCGATTTGTATTAAAGTTGCTAAATATCTAAAGCCTTTCGTAGATTCATTAACTCTGTGTTGTTGAGGTCGCGCCAACGTCCCTCGGGGGTGTCTCCCAATGAGATCGGACCGAACTTAGTTCGGATCAACCGAAGGACATGTACATCGACCGCCTCCATCAACCGACGGATGATGTGATATCGGCCTTCATGAATTGAGACCTCAATCCATTGTGGAGACAGTTGCTTGAAGGTCAGAACTCGACCCATTCCATCTTCTAGCTCGACCCCCTTCAGAAGAATCTTGTCCACCCCTGTTGGCAGCGGGCCATCAAATTCGATGATGTACGTCTTTTCCAGCCCGAAGGAAGGGTGCGTTGCGCGGAAGGTCAAATCTCCATCATTTGTTAGCAGAATTAAGCCTTCAGAATCCTTGTCCAGGCGACCCACATGGAATAAGCGCTCCTTACGAAGGTCGATAAAGTCATCCAACGATGGGCGACCTTCGGGGTCGAACATGGTAGACAAAACACCTTTTGGTTTATGAAGTGCTAAATAAGACTTAGTTAAAGTACGCTTGATTGTCTCACCATCAACCATGACTTGAACTTTGTCAGGGTCAAATTTGCTGCCCATTTCACGAACGGTGAGTCCATTGACGCTTACGCGACCTGATTCGATTAACTCATCGGCACCACGACGGCTTGTGATACCGGCATCTGCGATGATCTTGTTAAGCCTCATTTGGGCCATGGCTATCCTCCCGACAGTCAGGAGGTAAGGGTAGCCGAAAAGCTAGTCAGTTAGCGAATCGAGGATTTCATCCAGACCATCAAGGTCCGGCAGATATGGAGCAAGGGCTGGTAGATCTTCCAGTGAATTCAACCCAAGGCGCTCCAGGAAGTAGCTGGTGGTCTTGTATAAAATCGCCCCAGTTTCATGCTCAAGCCCGGATTCTTCAACCAAGCCTCGAGTAATCAGAGTCTTCATAACCGCTTCGACATTGACCCCGCGGATCGCAGAGACTCGAGCTCGGGAGACCGGCTGGCGGTAAGCAATCACCGACAAGGTTTCCAACGCCGCTTGAGTCAAACGGGATTGCTGTCCATCTAGAACGAACTTTTCAACTACGGC
>JBIIQY010000086.1:0-2547 GCA_044341805.1 Candidatus Planktophila sp. | reverse complement strand
TGGCTGTTGTTACCTATCCAATAATTGGTGAGCAACCAAGCCGTGACAAAATGGCAATTTCAGGCACCGCACACCTTGCCCGTTCTGGTGAAAACTTAGGGTTGACCTTGTCACCAATTCTTGAAGCACTTGAAGAACAAGTTGTTTTATTGAGTTTGCTCAACGAAGTACATCCAACGGTTCATGTTCGTATAGGTAGTGAACAGACCGAGACAAATTTGCAAGCAACTTCGCTAGTTACCGTTGGTTATGGCATGGAGTCAGCACAACTTGGCGCAGTCGGTGTCTTAGGGCCTACCCGTATGGATTACGCAGGTTCAATCGCTGCAGTTGATGCAGTTGCGCGTTATGTCGGTCGTTTCATTAATGAAGGTGCATAAGTGGCCGATCATTACGAGACTTTAGGTGTCACAAAGGGTGCAACCGCTGATGAAATCAAAAAGGCATATCGCAAGCTGGCACGTGAATTACACCCTGATGTGAACCCTGATCCGCATACCCAAGAAAAGTTTAAGGAAGTCACCGAGGCTTACGATGTATTAAGCGATCCACAAAAGCGTCAGAGTTATGACATGGGTGGCAGTGGCTTTGGTGGCGGATTCGGTGGCGCAAACTTTGGTGGTGGCTTTAGCGACATCATGGATGCATTCTTTGGTGGCGGCGGTTCACGTGGACCACGACCACGTACACGTGCAGGACAAGATTCACTGATTCGTATTCAAGTTGATCTCAATGAAGCATGCTTTGGAACAGAACGCGAAATCACCGTTGATTCTGCAGTTGTTTGTCCTAAGTGCACGGGAACAGGTTGCCAAGATGGCGATCATCCAGAAATGTGTTTGGTGTGTAAGGGTCGCGGTGAAACACAGCAGGTAGTGCGTTCGGTTATTGGTCAGGTAATGACTTCGCGCCCTTGCAATACATGTAATGGATACGGAAGTGTGATCAAGAGTCCTTGTCGCGAATGTGCTGGCGAAGGTCGCGTCCGAAGCCGTCAAACAATTGATGTAAAAATTCCGGCAGGTGTTGAAACTGGAAACAGAATTCAGATGTCTGGCCGCGGCGAAGTTGGTGCTGGCGGGGGACCTGCAGGTGATCTATATGTAGAAATCGTTGAAGAACGTCATGAATATTTAGTACGTGACGGTGACACTCTGCATATGCAGTTAGACATCAGCATGGTGGCAGCATCCCTTGGCACAACGGTTACCGTTGAATCACTAGATGGCCCGGTTGATGTAAACATCAAAGCTGGAACGCAAAGCGGTACGCCTGTTGTCATCAAGGGCAAGGGAATGACCCGTTTGCGTCGCGGCGATCGCGGCGATCTAATCGTTCATATCGAAGTTAACACGCCAACAAAGTTGAGCAAAGAAGAAGAAGGATTGCTTCGTAAATTCGCCGAAATTCGTGGTGAAAAATCTAGCGATGCTCATGTGAAGGGCCAAGACGGTTCCATTTTTGGCAAGATCAAGGGAGTGTTTAACAAGTAATGTTCACGCTCTTTTTCGTAGCTGATCTGCCAACAACCCTTGGCGCACACTACGAATTCGCAAATGAAGATGCCAATCATGCGATCCGTGTATTGCGTATGCAGCCAGGTGCCGAATTCATGCTCAGCGATGGCAATGGCACTTGGTCGCAAGTAAAGGCGCTTGAAGTTTCCAAGAAATCAATGCAAGTACAAGTAATTGATTCAGGTTTTCAAGAAGCATTGGCAACAACTATCACAGTTGTGCAAGCGCTACCAAAGGGTGATCGCTCGAAAGAGGCAATCGAACTGCTGACTGAAGCTGGCGTAGATCGCATTGTTCCTTGGGCAGCAACTCGCAGCATTGGTAAAGGCACTGATAAGTTTGCAATCACTGCGCGCGAAGCAAGCAAGCAATCACGACGCTTTAGAATTCCAGAGGTTACAGAGCTTTCAACCACTACCCAAATTTGTGAAGCAATCAAGATCAGTGATTTGGCAATTGCCTTTCATGAAAGTGCGACCCACAAGCTCTCTGATCAGATTTCTTCCCATAATGTTCAACACCTATTGATTATCATCGGCCCAGAAGGTGGCCTAACCGATGAAGAGCTTGCCGCTTTTCAAAGTGCAGGTGCCAAGGTTGCATTGATGGGTCGCCCAATTTTGCGTTCAGCCCACGCTGGTATCGCTGCCGTTTCAGCCGTTTCTGCACTTTTGAAGGTATGGTAATTAGGTGGCTTTAGATCCCAACTGCATCTTCTGCAAAATCATTGAAGGTGACATCCCCGCGGACATCGTGTTGCGTAATGAAAACGTTGTTGCGTTTAATGATTTGAATCCACAAGCGCCAACACATGTTTTATTGATACCAACCTTGCACACTGAAAATGCGGCAGGAGTTGCACGCAATAGCGCGACCATCACCGCGGACCTTTTCTTGGCGGCTGACCAGATCGCCAAAGAACGCGGGCTAAACGGCTACCGAACTGTCTTTAACACTGGCGAGGACGCCGGCCAAACGGTTTTCCACGCTCACCTGCATCTATTGGGCGGTCGTCCAATGGCATGGCCAC
>JBIIQY010000085.1:0-2560 GCA_044341805.1 Candidatus Planktophila sp. | reverse complement strand
TGATTCCGACATTAATCACGAAAGTGTCCTTGCTACTAGTGGGGCACATGAAAAAGCCCAGCGTCTGGTGGTTCGTAAAACTGCCACAACGCTGGGGGCTTAGGTAGAACCTTACCAGTGAAGAATGAGTGAACTCTTGAAAATTCGAACGCTAATTGAGCAAATCTGGAGAGAGACCACTCTCAGTATCGGGGATTCCAAGCTCTGCAGCACGCTTATCGGCCATGGCAAGCAGTCGACGAATTCGGCCAGCGATTGCATCCTTTGTCATCGGCGGAACAGCCAACGATCCAAGTTCTTCTAAGGAAGCCTGGCCATGATTAATGCGCAACTCCCCTGCCTCTTTGAGATGGTCTGGAATTGTCGGACCAAGAATTTCCATAGCGCGTTGTACTCGCGCTGCTGCCGCAACCGCTGCTCTGGCAGAACGGCGGAGATTGGCATCATCAAAGTTTGCTAGACGATTTGCTGTAGCTCTGACCTCACGTCGCATGCGACGTTCTTCCCACGCCATAACACTTTCATGAGCACCTAGTCGAGTGAGCAGGACGCCGATCGCATCTCCATCACGGATTACAACTCGATCAACTCCGCGAACTTCTCGTGCTTTTGCAACAATTCCTAAACGGCGAGCTGCACCAACTAATGCGAGTGCGGCTTCTGGGCCAGGGCAAGTGATTTCTAGAGATGATGAACGACCGGGTTCAGTTAATGAACCATGCGCGATAAATGCGCCACGCCAAGCTGCCTCTGAATCACAAATGGCTGCTGACACTACCTGTGGTGGAAGGCCACGCACTGGTCGACCATTGGTATCAACCAATCCTGTTTGACGCGCAAGTGCATCGCCTTCGTTGATTACTCGAACTACATATCGTGAGCCTTTACGTAAGCCACTTGATGAAAGAACAGCCAAGTCTGAATCATGTCCATAGATGTCGGCGATATCTTTGCGAAGTCGACGCGCACTCTGTGAGGTGTCGAGCTCTACTTCTATAACAATTTTTCCGGCTGCAATATGAAGGCCGCCAGCAAAGCGAAGTAGCGAAGAGACCTCTGCTTTGCGACAACAAGGTTTGGTGATCGATAGACGAGATAATTCGTCTTTAACTGATGCTGTCATTGCCATGGGGTAATCCAACCATTTACCGAGCGAGAATGTGGCCCAAATGGAGAGCTAATTTCTGGGCATCATGATGAATACTCCCCGGTGCTTTGCGAATATCTGCGACCACAATCTCTCCACCCAAGGTTGATGCTGCAAGCTGCAAAGCCTGTTCATCTCTAACAACTGAATGGTCAACAAGGCAGAAATCCACCGTTAAACCAGGGGCATAGCGATGAAAAAATTCAAGATGTTCTTCAGGGGTCGAACCTGCAAACTCTTCACCTTGTGTATGAGAAGAGGCATCAAGATTTAGAATCAGAATTTTGCGAGCTTTTGAATTGCGTAGTGCATCCAATTGGGCAGGTACTAATAAGTGTGGAATGACACTTGAAAACCAGGACCCAGGTCCCATCGTGATCCAGTCAGCATCTTCAATTGCACTTAATGCTTCACTTCTTGCCGCAGGATCCTGAGGAATAATACGAAGTGATTCAATGTGGCCCTTAGCTGTTGCGACCTCTTTTTGACCGCGAACAACAATTCTTCCAGTCGAAGTATTGAAAGTACCTTCAATATCTAATGCCACAGATGCCATCGGTAAAACGCGGCCAATAACTTTAAGTAGTTGACCGACCCTGTCTAGTGCAACAACGGGATCATCTCCAGCGTTCCACATTGACGCCAGCAAAAGATTACCCATGGCGTGGCCGTTGAGTTCACCATTACTTTCAAAACGGTGTTGCAT
Source organism: Candidatus Planktophila sp. (assembly GCA_044341805.1). Classification (GTDB taxonomy): domain Bacteria; phylum Actinomycetota; class Actinomycetes; order Nanopelagicales; family Nanopelagicaceae; genus Planktophila. The sequence continues at coordinate 707 of JBIIQY010000085.1, read as the reverse complement.
AATTTGAGCCCACGTACGGCCCCATTCATCATCTGCGCATAAAGCAGCTAGCGCCATCCGTAAATCACCAGGCGGAAAAATCGGAAATTCTTCACGCAATCGACCGCTAGATCCACCGTTATCAGCAACAGTCACGATTGCCGTGAGCTGATTAGTTATCTGGCGTAAAGCGGTCAAAGTGGCCGCTAATCCATGACCACCACCTAAAGCAACAACCTTAGTCAAAACTATTCACGACCTACATCACGATGTGTTGGATGCGCAGAAATCTCCGAACCCATCTCATTTAGTTGACGTGCGATCTCTTGGGTAATTGCAACACTTCTGTGCTTTCCTCCTGTACAACCAACTGAGATAGTTACATACTTCTTACCTTCACGCATGTAACCCTCGATCATTGAATGCACTAAATGAACATAATCCTGAACAAAATCACTCACACCGTCACTACTTAAAACTCGATTACTCACTTGAGGAGTCAGGCCAGTCAATTGACGAAGTTCAGGGTCCCAATGAGGATTCGGAATGAATCGGCAATCCAGAACAAGATCTGAATCAACTGGGATTCCGTACTTGTAGCCAAATGACAAAACATTGATTCGAATCCCCTGTAACTTTCCCGCTCCAAATATTTCGCCAATACGCTTTTCTAACTGATGCACATTGAGATTCGAAGTATCAATTGCAACATCTGATTGAGAGCGAAT
>JBIIQY010000084.1:0-2595 GCA_044341805.1 Candidatus Planktophila sp. | reverse complement strand
TTTCAGCCATACGTGGCGTTGGGCGACCTGCTCGAGGTTTAGACATCACCGATTTAGTAACGACTCCCCCCATATCTTTAAGGGGAAAGAATTGTGCTAATTCGCGACCCGAACTTGCGCAACCACTAGCTGTAAAAGTTGGTGCTGGAAACCAAGCATTTCCTATAGTTGTTGAGAAATCTAAAGTGCTCATAGCTGTGTACCAACCTGCTGCCATTGGACCTTCGAACCATCAATGACGGGTCCGTCGATGCAGGAACGTAGCATTGACACTGTTCCATCCTCATTTGAAACCGGCAAAACGCAGGTCATGCAAATTCCGATGCCACAAGCCATGGATTCTTCCACCGCACATTGATGAACAACTTCATGCTGATCCGTAATCTTGGTGATCGCTGCAAGCATCGGCATTGGTCCACACGAGTAGATAACCGCAACATTGAGATCCTTGATGATCTCTGCAATCGGATCGGTGACTCGGCCGGCAGTTCCCATAGATCCGTCTTCCGTATAAATTCGCATCGAATTAACGGATCGCTTTCCTTCCATCGGTGCATAAATTTTTGATCCCGTACTTGCACCAAGGATCATGTCTACTCTGCAGCCGCGGGTATTTAATATTTCTGCCAAACCAAACAAAGGCGCAGATCCGTAACCTCCACCAACTAACAACACCGGTACAGGTTCGGTCGGAATGCCAAATGCCGTTCCAAGAGGTGCCACCAAATCTAAAGTCACACCTTCACCTTGAGCACACAACCACTTACTACCTTGTCCATGTGGTGCAACGATTAACTCCATCGTTCCACCCACAGTTGAACTTGTTGAAACTCGAGAAATCGCAAAGGCTCGTCGCAAGACCATGCGCGATGAATCGCCCCCAACACTGATTGCAACAAAGTTTCCTGGTTTGCATTGAGCAGCTATGTCACCAACGCTAACAATTATTTGGTGATACTGACCGACGCGCTTATTGCTAAGGATGGGCGCAAGAATTTGTCGGGCGTTCTTGTTTATCTGAGACATTTAATAAAGCCATTCCTGAAGAGATTTGATGCTTAAAGGACTGGATTGTAAGAAAGAAATAGCATCAACTGCAGCGCTAAAACCCGCAGTCGTTGTGATGCACGGGATTGACCGTTGAACTGCGGCGGTACGAATAGCCCAGCCGTCTGCCCGTGTACCTCGACCAACAGGTGTATTAATCACGAGGTCAATTTCACCAGCATTAATAATGTCAACAATTGTCTTTTCACCTAGTGTGCCTGTTCCGTCTGAGTGCTTTCTTACCGTTGTGCACTCTATGCCCTTAGTGCGCAAAAAGTCGGCAGTGCCAGCCGTTGCAAGTATATGAAAACCAAGTTCCGAGAACCCTAACGCTGGTTCGATACCTGTTGCTTTATCTTTGTCGGCTAGGGAAATGAATACTGTTCCAGACTTTGGTAGCGGTCCGAAAGCTGCAATCTGACTCTTTGCATAGCTTTCTCCGAAGGTTGGTGAAATTCCCATGACCTCACCGGTCGAACGCATCTCAGGTCCAAGAACTGCATCTACTCCCCGACCATCTGTTCTGCGGAAGCGGTTCCACGGAAGGACCGCTTCTTTAACAGAGATACCACGAGGAACTCCGTCACCTTGCGAAGGAAGAATTCCATCGGCTCTGAGTTGTTCAATCGTGTGCCCTACTGAAATTCGTGCCGCAGCTTTTGCCAGCGGCACACCAGTTGCTTTGCTCACAAAGGGAACTGTGCGTGATGCTCGTGGATTGGCTTCAAGCACATACAAAGTATTTTCAGCTATCGCGAATTGAATGTTGATCAAACCGCGAACATCTACACCACGTGCAATTTTTTCAGTTGCAATGCGGATTTCAGCTCTTTGCTCCTCTGTAACCGTCATTGAAGGCAACACACATGCGCTGTCTCCGCTATGGATTCCCGCCTCTTCAATGTGTTCCATTACGCCACCTAAGAAGAGCTCTTTGCCATCAAACAGTGCATCAACATCGATCTCAATGGCATTATCAAGAAAACGATCAACTAGCACCGGATGATCTGGGGTGATGTCCGTAGCACGAGTAATAAAGCCGCCGAGTGCTACATCGTCGTAAACGATCTCCATTCCCCGACCACCCAAAACAAATGAAGGGCGAACCAAGACTGGATATCCAATCGACTGAGCAATATTTGTCGCTTCTAACTGTGAAGAAGCCATTCCAAATTCTGGTGCTCTTAAATTCTGCTGAGCAAGAATGTTTCCGAAAGCACCACGTTCTTCAGCAAGATTTATGGCATCTGGTGAAGTTCCCAGAATAGTTACCCCATTGGCCTTAAGTCCTGCAGCTAAACCCAAAGGTGTTTGACCACCTAATTGAGTAATTACTCCCAAGACTGGACCTGCCAAAGTTTCTGCGTGCACCACCTCTAGAACATCTTCGAGAGTCAGCGGTTCAAAATACAGCCGATTACTTGTGTCGTAGTCGGTCGAAACCGTTTCAGGATTGCAATTAATCATGATCGTTTCATACCCGGCTTCACGCAAAGTAAAGGAGGCATGGACGCAGGAATAATCAAACTCAATTCCTTGGCCGATACG
>JBIIQY010000004.1:0-31582 GCA_044341805.1 Candidatus Planktophila sp. | reverse complement strand
AAATACGCCCACCGATAATTCCAGAAGGCACTGCAACAATTGCTACTTCAGAGACAATTGATTGACCCTGAATTGTTTTGTATTGAAAACGCTTACCGCCCAACCAAATCGCTATTGCTATGCCAGTAATAATGCACAGGGCGTAATAGTGAATAGTTAAGGGACCAAGCTCCAGCACCGACTGCGATGGAGTTGGAAAAGCTACATTCAAAGTTTAGCCAGCCTCTACAGCTGCTTTGAACTCATCAAGAACGAAACCATTTTGTGTACGTTCCCACCTCTTGCCATTGATAAAGACTGTTGGAGTTCCTTGAACACCGAACTTACTCATTGAATCAGAGTTTGCCTGCACTAAGTCAATCTTTGAACCCTTAGTTACACAATCTTCAAAAGTTTTAGATGTAATGCCGATCTTCTTTCCCATCTCAACCAGAGTTTCATTGCTCCAGAAACCAGAGTTTTCTACAGTTGATTGAACTGCGTAAATCGCTTTGTGGAAATCTAAGTACTGACCTTCATCGGCGGCACAGAAAGACGCGTTCGCTGCACGCACTGATTCATCGCCTAGGAAAGACAGAATGTGATAACGAACATTGGCCTTCTTCTCGCGAATTAGTGAATCTAGGTACTGACCATTGGCATCAGCAAACAGTTTACAAACTGGGCACTGTGAATCTTCCCAAACATCAATAGTTGTGGCAGCGCCATTATCGAAAGTGATCGCAGAACCATTAGCAGTATCAATTGTTGAAGTAACCGCTGGCTGCAATTTAATTCCATCTAGGCCTGAAAGAGAGGCAGTCGTTTTCTCGCTTTGACCAAAGAGTGAGAAAACAATTCCGGTAACCACAACCAGTGCGACCATTGCTACTACGATCCAACGTGTTGTGTTATCCGCGCTCTTTGCAGCTTGCTTGGCCATCTATTGCTCCTTGATTAATTAAGTTGATATCTCAGCTCTTGCCTCGGTGTATGGGGAAAGTATAGATAAAGAGCGCACAGTGCCAAGCCGAAACCCAGCATGATTCCTGTGAATTAAGGTCGAAAACTAACGCCCTTCGCGTACTCCTAGCGCCAATTCTCGCGCCAGATGCGAAATTGCATCCAAACCTTCCTGCTCACTTTCTGCATCAAGTAATAATTTGATAAATGCCGATCCAACGATCACGCCATCGGCATACGCTGCAAGAGATTTAGCTTGCTCGCGTGTTGATACGCCAAGCCCAACCGAAATCGGTAGTTCCGTGACGCTGCGAACTCGAGAAACCAAATTGCTCGCATCTGCTGAAACGCTAGTGCGAGTTCCTGTAACTCCCATCAAACTTGCCGCATAAACAAATCCCCCGGTCTTGGCAGTTACTTCTGCAAGACGAGAATCATTTGTACTAGGTGCCACAACATAAATTGGGTTGATTTTGTTCTTACTTGCCGCGGCCAACCATCTATCTGATTCTTCAATTGTTAAGTCTGGGGTGATGACTCCGGATCCCCCGTTGTCGGCAATTGATTGTGCGAAATTATCAACGCCATATCTTTCTATGGGATTCCAATATGTCATTACAACTGCGGCAACACCGGTATCTGTGGCAGTTTTAAGTGCAGCAAACACATCAGCAGCGTTGGTCCCACCCTTTAGCGAAATTTCAGCGGCTTCTTGAATTACAGGACCATCCATAACTGGATCGCTGTATGGAAAACCGATTTCGATTGCATCAACTCCGGCGGCAGCTAAGGCTTGAATCGCTTTGGCACAACCTGCCTGCGTGGGAAAGCCTGCGGGAATATACGCAATCAGTGCCGCGCGATTTTCAGCGCGCACCTTTGCCATAACCGCATCAAGCTGGGTCATTACAGTGGAATTCCAAAGTACTCGGCGGCGGTTTGAACATCTTTATCGCCACGACCAGAAAGATTGATGAGCAGATTTGCTTGAGGACCTAACTCTTGTCCCACAAGAATCGCGCCGGCTAAAGCGTGTGCAGTTTCAATCGCAGGAATTATTCCTTCTGTTTTGCTCAGCAACGAGAATGCAAACATCGCAGCATCATCATTGATTGCACGGTATTCAGCTCTACCGACATCATGAAGGTATGCGTGCTCTGGACCTACACCTGGGTAATCCAAACCTGCAGAAATCGAATGTGATTCGATTGTTTGGCCATTTGCATCTTGCAAAACATAGGAACGAGTTCCGTGCAGAACTCCCGGAGTTCCGCCGGTGATTGTCGCTGCATGGCGTCCAGTTTCGACACCATCACCGCCAGCTTCAAGACCGATCAGTCTTACTTGGGTATCTGGAATAAATGCATTAAAGATTCCAATCGCATTTGATCCACCACCAACGCACGCTAAGACCGCATCCGGAAGTCTGCCCGTGAGTTCAAGCATCTGCTCGCGTGATTCCTCGCCAATAATTTTGTGAAAGTCCCTCACCATCGTTGGAAAAGGATGAGGTCCGGCAACAGTTCCGAGCATGTAGTGCGTGTCAGCAACATTTGTTACCCAATCACGCATTGCCTCATTAATTGCATCTTTCAAAGTTCGGGAACCAGTTGTAACAGGTACAACTTGTGCGCCCAGAAGTTTCATGCGAGCGACATTGAGTGATTGACGGCGAGTATCTTCTTCGCCCATGTATACAACGCAATCAAGGCCCATTAATGCAGCTGCTGTTGCAGATGCAACGCCATGTTGACCAGCGCCTGTTTCTGCGATGATGCGTTTCTTTCCCATACGTTTTGTGAGCAAAGCTTGACCTAAAACATTATTAATCTTGTGTGAGCCAGTGTGATTGAGATCTTCACGCTTAAGAAAAATTCGAGCTCCACCTGCGTGCTCTGCAAATCGCTTAGCTTCCGTGATGATGCTGGGGCGGCCTGTATAAGTTTTATGCAGCTCGGCAAGTTCGGCTAAAAACTCTGGATCCTTCTGAGCAGTGTTGTGCGCGATTTCAAGTTCATTGAGTGCGCCAATAAGAGCTTCTGGGACAAAGCGCCCGCCGTATTCGCCAAAATGTCCCGAATTACTCATAGTCAAAGCCTACCGAGCAATTGATTGATCGCAACTGATGGAGATTCTGAGCGCACAAGTGCTTCCCCAACCAAGATTGCAGTAGCTCCACACTCTTGTGCAAATACAACATCTTCGCGGGTTGAGATTCCAGACTCTGCAACCCTTGCAATGCTAGATGGAATCTGCGGAATTAATTCGGCAAACGCACGTGAATCAACTTCAAGAGTTTTAAGGTTTCGAGAATTAACTCCGATGATCTCTGGTGAAATATCAAGAGCTCGCTCTAATTCATCATTGGTATGAACTTCAATCAGTGATCGCATTCCAAGTTCAGTACTTAAATGGAAATAGTCCTCTAATTGATTCTTACTTAATGCTGCAACTATCAACAAAACAACATCTGCGCCATGTGCGCGAGCTTCATAAAATTGATATTCATCAATCATGAAATCTTTTCGAAGAATTGGCAGGTCAATTGCTTTTCGGACTGCATCTAGATCAGCCAGGCTTCCACCAAAACGACGCTGCTCCGTCAAAACACTAACGACCTGAGCACCTGCTTCTTCATATGTTGCTGCTAGTCCAGCTGGATCACCAATCGAGGCAAGTGCGCCTTTACTAGGTGAAGAACGTTTTACTTCTGCGATAACTGACATTTCGGAAGAGATTAAGAATGGCAAACAATCGAGCACCTCAGGTGCGGTCTCTAACGCTTCCTGTAACTGCCCCATTGGTAATCGTCTAGCAGCTAGATCTTCACGCACGCCTTCAATAATGGAAGCTAAAACGCTCATGGCTTCTCTTCCACTGTTGGGTCAATTCCATGGTCTAGTGCGCTCCAAGTATTCAGTTCACGCGGCTTTCGTTCATAGCGTGAAGAAAGTTTAAATTTCTTAGATATCAATACAACTAGGGCAGAAACTACAACTAATGAAATCGCGATAGGCAGAAACTCTTTCATCGGGTGCTTGCCAATCGATTTGCTGCATGCACCGCAGTAAGGACCGCTGCGGCTTTATTTCGACACTCTTGATTCTCTGACTCTGGATCAGAGTCAGCTACGACTCCTGCACCTGCTTGAACAAAGGCGGTTCCTTTGTGTAACAAGGCGGTTCGGATTGCGATGCAGGTATCTAAATTGCCGGTGAAATCGATGTAACCAACAATTCCGCCGTAAACACCGCGCCTAGTTGTTTCTAATTCTTCAATGATCTCCATGGCACGTGGCTTAGGAGCACCCGACAAAGTTCCTGCAGGAAACACGGAAAAGAGCGCGTCAACGGGTGATGATTTCTTAGACAGTTTGCCGATAACTGTAGAAACAATATGCATTACATGTGAGTAACGCTCGATGTGCATGAAATCAACAACCTCAACGCTGCCGGGTGCACACACGCGCCCTAAATCATTTCTGCCAAGATCTACCAGCATTAAATGCTCAGCACGTTCTTTAGGGTCAGCAAGTAACTCTTCGGCTAAGCGATGATCTTCTTCGGGGTTTGATGATCGCTTACGGGTTCCGGCAATTGGATGGATCATTACATCTTCTTGATTAACTTTGACTAGCGCTTCTGGGCTAGATCCCACTATCTCTATGCCATCGGTGAAGCGGAACAAATACATATACGGAGATGGATTGTTAAGGCGCAGCATGCGGTAAACATCAATGGCATCGGCTGAACATGGCATTGCAAAACGTTGAGACAAAACTACTTGAAAAGCTTCACCAGCCAGGATCTCCTCTTTGACATGTGCGATGTTCTTCTTGAAATCTTCTGCAGAAATGTTGCCCGTGTATTCAGGTAATGAGAAGTCAGGGATCGAAGCGGCATCTCCTGGAATCGAGATGGCTAAATCTGCTTGCATGCGATCTAGACGTTCGATACATGATGCATAAGCTTCATCGATACGATCATCGCTGCCATCCCAGTTAATTGCGTTGGCAATTAAAGTAATTGTTCCTTCACTGTGATCCATTACGGCCAAGTCGCTCGTGAGCATGAAGGAAAGTTCTGGAAGCGGAATATCTTTATGCGATAGCGATGGGAGCTTTTCTAATCTGCGCACAACGTCATAGCCCATAAATCCCACCAAGCCACCAGTTAATGGAGGCAATCCCGCAATCTTGGGTGATTTCAAATGAGCAGCAGATAGGCGCAACGCTTCTAATGGATCTATACCAGTGGGTGCACCGGCTGGTGCGGTCCCCTGCCAATATGCCAAACCATCTTTTTCACTGAGTGTCGCTTCGCTTCGAACACCAATAAATGAGTAACGAGACCAAGCCCCACCATGTTCTGCAGATTCCAAAAGAAAAGTGTTGGCCGCACTTTTTGCCAACTTCTTATAAACGCCCAGTGGAGTTTCAGAATCAGCTAGCAGTTTTCGCGAAACAGGAATGACATTTGAAACTTTTGCATAGGCGCGAAACTCTGCTAGCTCCATCTTACGATCGCAGTTCTAGCGGAGTGTGAAAACAAGTCTGCTGTCCAGTATGGCAAGCGGCTCCAGTCTGGATTACCTGTAAGACCAAAGCATCACCATCGCAATCTAACGCGATTGATTGCACATCTTGATAATGACCAGAAGTTGCACCCTTAACCCACAGTTCATTTCGACTGCGTGACCAATAAGTTGCTTTGCCTGTTGTCAGAGTTAATTCAAGAGATTGCGCATTCATATATGCCAGCATTAAAACCTCTTTGCTGGTTGAATCTTGAACAATGGCTGGAATCAAGGCATCTGAATCCTTCAAAAGTGCAGCTACCTGCGGATCCAGAGTTGTCATGGGCTTATTCTGCCTTATCCAGTAGTAACGGCGCGCACCGGATAATTGTGCTTACCCAGATATCGCTTAACATCCCCGATTCGGTGAACTCCAAAGTGAAAGACACTTGCTGCGAGTAGCGCATCTGCTCCAGCATCTAGAGCGGCAGCGAAATCTTCAAGTGAGCCGGCTCCGCCACTTGCAATCAACGGAACCTTGGATACCGCGCGAACTGCTGTGATCATTCCTATGTCATAGCCCGCACGTGTTCCGTCTGCATCCATTGAATTGAGCAAAATCTCGCCCACGCCAAGTGCGCATGCTTGTTCGACCCAAGCAAGTGCGTCAACACCTGCGCTTTGTCGTCCGCCATGTGTTGTGACTTCAAAACCAGATTCGGTTCGGGCTCGTCGTGCGTCAACTGAAAGAACTAACACTTGTGAACCAAAGCGATCTGCAATCTCTGCGATTAACTGTGGGCGTGCGAGTGCAGATGTATTAATCGAAACTTTGTCCGCCCCTGCGCGCAGCAGGCGATCTACATCTTCTACAGTTCGAATTCCGCCACCAACTGTTAGCGGGATAAATACCTGCTCAGCCGTACGTCGAACAACATCAAGAGTTGTTTCTCGTCCTGCGACACTTGCCGAAATATCTAAAAATGTTAACTCGTCAGCACCTTCTGTGTTGTACAAAGCTGCCATTTCAACTGGGTCGCCTGCATCCACTAAATCTGTGAAATTAACCCCCTTAACCACGCGCCCATCGGTTACATCAAGGCACGGGATGATTCGAACTGAAAGCGTCATTTACCGCTGACCTTCAGTGCTTCTTGCAATGTGAATTTTCCTGCGTATAAAGCTTTACCAACTATCGCACCTTCAACGCCAGTTCCAACAAGTGCGGTCAAAGCTGCGATGTCATCAAGTGAAGAAATTCCACCACTTGCAATAACGGGCTTAGTAGTTGCTGCACATACTGATTTCAAAAGTTCTAAGTTAGGTCCGGCCAAGGTTCCATCCTTTGCCACATCAGTCACAACATACCTGGCACACCCATCGCGATCTAGACGTTCTAGAGTTTCAAATAAATCGCCACCCTCTTTAGTCCAGCCGCGTGCTGCCAAAGTATGTCCACGCACATCTAGACCAACTGCAATGCGATCACCATGTTCTGCAATCACCCGTGCGGTCCATTCAGGATCTTCTAGAGCTGCTGTTCCTAGATTGACTCGGCGACAACCTGTAGCAAGAGCGCGACGTAAAGATTCATCATCACGAATTCCACCTGAAAGTTCGACTTTGATGTCCAACTTTCCCACAACTTCTGCCAAGAGCGCAGAATTTTCACCACGACCAAAAGCTGCATCTAGATCTACAAGGTGAAGCCATTCGGCGCCAGCTGCTTGAAACTCGAGTGCAACATCAAGTGGTGCGCCGTAAACACTTTCTTTTGCTAATTCGCCTTGGACTAAACGAACTGCGCGACCATCTTTAACATCAACTGCTGGCAATAGTTCTAAGTAACTCATAGCGACCCCACCCAATTCTTAATCAACGCAAGACCTGCTAAACCAGACTTTTCTGGGTGAAACTGCGTTGCGCTGATGTAGCCATTTTCAACGGCAGCTAAAAACTTCTCACCGTGCGTGCTCCACGCTTGAGTCTTTCCTACCGCCTTCTTTGCTGCATACGAATGAACAAAGTAAAACGACTCGGCTTCAATACCTTTAAACAAAATTGAATCAGGATTGGTTTCCACTGTGTTCCAGCCCATGTGCGGCAATATGGGCGCATCTAATTTTGAGATAACTCCATCCCAAATTCCAACACCAGCATGGGGTGCATTTTCTGAATGTTCCGTGCCTTGGCTAAAAAGGATTTGCATTCCGATACAGATACCTAGCGTTGGACGTTCTTTAGCTAAGCGCTCACGAACAATTGCCGCACCATCAACGGCGTTTAATCCATTCATGCATGCAGCAAAGGCCCCAACGCCTGGAACAACTAAACCTTCAGCTTCTAAAGCAACCTTGCGATCTGAGGTAACAACTACATCTTTACCTGATGTTGCAAATGCACGCTCTGCAGATCGAAGATTTCCAGAACCGTAATCAAGAATTGCTATCAAAGAGAACCTTTTGTCGACGGGATTCCGGCAACTCTGCCATCAAGAGATACTGCATCACGAAGTGCGCGAGCTACAGCTTTGAACTGTGCTTCAAAAACATGGTGGGCGTTGCGACCTTCTAAAACACGGATATGCAGCGCGATACGCGCTTCAGCAACGATGGATTCCCAAATGTGCTTTCCAAGCGTTGTATCAAAGGTGCCAATCAGTTCCACGATTTCTGGTTGACGGTGCACAAGGTATGGACGACCGGAAAGATCGACTGCAGCCTGCACCAGGACCTCATCAAGTGGAACCATCGAATCTCCGAAGCGACGAATTCCTGCTTTGTCACCCAACGCTTCACGTAACGCCTGTCCAAAAGCAAGAGATGTGTCTTCAACTGTGTGGTGTGAATCAACATCAACATCACCAGTTGTCTTAACGGTTAAATCAAAACCCGAGTGCTTGCCCAATTGAGACATCATGTGATCAAAGAATGGAACGCCAGTGTCAACATTGATAACACCTTGGCCATCTAGATTGATCTCAACGAGTACGTGTGACTCCTTGGTCTTTCTTTCGACGCGTGCTGTTCTCATGGGTATCTCCTTTAAATGAGCTCTTTGAGGGCTGAAACAAACAATGTGTTCTCGGCTTCATTGCCAATAGTGACTCTTAAGTACCCTGATAATCCCACATCTCTAATCAGAACACCCTTTTCTAGCAATGCTGCCCACAGTTGTGGCGCATCGTGTTTGAAACCTGAGAAAAGAACAAAGTTGGCACTACTGGTGATGGTGGTCAGACCCATATCGTGCAGCGCCTGTACAACCTCGCCTCTGGCTTTGATCAAGGTTGAAACTCCGCTTAACAATTCTGCGCGGTGATCAATGGCAACCTGAGCTGCTGCTTGTGTAAGTGCGCTGAGGTGATACGGCAAGCGCACAATCATCATTGCATCTTTGACCGCTACATCACTGACCAAATATCCAAGTCGCGCACCGGCAAAAGCAAACGCCTTGCTCATGGTACGAATAACAATTACATGTGGGTTTTTCGCAATCAAAGTGACTGCAGATACCTCTTGTGAAAATTCGGCATAAGCCTCGTCGACAACGAGTAATCCACCTACCTCTTTCGCCGCATCTGCGAGCTTTTGAATTTCAGCTATTGTCACCGCTCCGCCAGTTGGGTTATTCGGCGTTGTGATAAATGTAAGAGTCGGCTTGTTCTTGATTACCTCCGCTACTGCATCAGAGGCATTAAGTGAAAAGTCAGGGTTACGCTTTCCATCTATCCACTGTGCGCCAGTTGTTTTTGCGATCAAAGGGTGCATTGAATACGAAGGCGTGAAACCTAAAACAGGTCCCTGGGCAAAAGCCAAGAAAATCGATTGAATAATCTCATTGGAACCATTTGCCGCCCAGATGCTATCCACCGTGAAATTAGTTCCGTTACCTTCATTGATGTATGTGGCAAGTTTGGTGCGCAAAATGGTTGCATCACGATCTGGGTATCGATTTAAGTCTGCAGCAACCTTTGCCACCGCAGCTGTAATTGCTTTTTGTAAGGCAGGAGAAGGTGAATAAGGATTCTCATTTGTGTTAAGCGCAGCAACTGCCGGAATTTGCGGCGCACCATATGGCGACATCGGACGCAGAGTTTCGCGCAAAGGCAACCAACTTGGCCAACTCATTACAGGTTCTCCAAGCGCGCAGTCATTGCCTCACCGTGTGCTGGCAAATCTTCAGAGTTTGCAAGTGTGACAACGGTGTCAACAATTTCTGTAAATGCCTTTTGATCGTATTCAACAAAGTGCAATCCCCGAAGAAATGTCTGCACCGAAAGCCCACTTGAATGACACGCGCAACCACCTGTAGGTAAGACGTGATTGGAGCCCGCAGAGTAATCGCCCAAAGAAACCGGCGAGAAACGTCCGATAAATACTGCGCCAGCGTTGCGGATCTTGTCAGCATCACTGCGTGAGTTACGAGTTTGAATCTCTAAGTGTTCTGCAGCATATGCGTTAACGACATCCAAACCTTGTTTCATGTCATCTACTAAAGCGATTGCGGATTGAACACCAGAAAGTGCGCTTTTGATTCGATCTGCATGCTTTGTTGTAGCAACACGAACTTTGAGTTCGGCCTCAACTGCCAAAGCTAGTTCGGGTGAATCGGTCACCAAGACAGCCGCGGCGATAACATCATGTTCTGCCTGGCTGATTAAGTCTGCGGCAACGTCCGCGGCAATTGCAGATGAGTCAGCTAAAACTGTGATCTCGGTTGGACCTGCTTCTGAATCAATCCCGATGATTCCGCGCAGCGCGCGTTTAGCTGCAGCAACATAAATGTTTCCGGGACCAGTAACAAGGTCAGCCTTTTCGCAAACGCCTTCCATGCCGTAAGCAAAGAGTGCAATTGCTTGCGCTCCCCCAACTGCATATACCTCGGTGATTCCAAGTAACGCACAGGTTGCCAGAATTGTTGGGTGTGGCAATCCGCCAAAATCTTTTTGTGGTGGTGATGCAACCGCGATTGATTGGACTTTTGCAATCTGTGCCGGAATAACATTCATCATCACACTGCTTGGATAAACCGCGCGACCTCCAGGCACATACAAACCCACGCGGTCTACTGGAATCCATTTTTCAGTAACGGTTCCGCCATCTACAACAGTTGTGGTCTTTTCAGAACGCAACTGATCGTTGTGAACTTTAGTAATTCGCGAGATAGATAGTTCTAATGCACTTCTGATTGCAGGGTCCAATTGAGATAAGGCCGCATCTAGCGCGCTTTGCGGAACTCGAATACTGGGCGGTGTCACGCCATCAAACTCTTGGGCTAACGCGATTAAATCTGCTTCTGTTCCATTCTTTACTCTTTCAAGAATAGGTTCGATAAGAAGCATGGCTTCAGCAACATTGAGCGTAGCTCGGGGTAATTCCGCGTTGTATTGGGCTTTAGATAGGGATCGCCCGCGCAGGTCAACGGTACGAATCATTAGGCAATTGTAACGGCAAGGCGGTGTGACATGCCTATTGATTTAAACCAGGCAGTTCGGGCCCAAAATTGATTTCAAATCAGCGCTCAGGCTAGGTGATGAAGTGATCAATGCATCAACCTTCATCACAGTGCTGCTTCCATTATCTACAAGCTGTAGGTGTACTTCACGCTTTCCAGGATGTGATCGCAGAATCTCTTTAATGCGATCCACAACCGGAGGCGTGCACTGCTGAATCGGCAGCGAAATAATCAGTGGTCCAGTTGGGCCTGCACTGATATCTGGCATAGACATTTCTAGGGCGGTAAAGCGCAGGGCATCTTCTCGACGATCGACTCGACCTCTAATTGTGACAATTCGATCTTCAGTTAATGACATTGAATACTGGTTATAAGTATTGGCAAAGAACAAAACTTCGAGTGCACCTTCTAGATCTTCAACGGTTACAACCGCCCACGATGCACCTTGTCGCGAAACCTTTCGAGTAACACTTGTAATCAAACCACCGATTGTCACAATAGATTCGTGGTGTGCGCCATCATCTGCAAGTTCGCTAATAGACATATCTGTATTGGCGCGCAACACATGTTCAACACCAAGTAATGGGTGATCTGAAACATACAGACCTAACATCTCGCGTTCATAGGATAGGAGCATCGCTTTATCCCATTCGCCAGTTGGAACTTCGATATCTAATCCAGATACAGCGGTGACCGCTTCTCCCCCAAAGAGATCAAATTGACCAATAGCTTCTGCGCGCTTTGATTCAATTACCGAATCAATTGCTTCAAGGTGAACGGCAATGAGTCCCTTTCGTGTGGAACCCAGCGAACCAAAAGCGCCAGCCTTAATCAGGGATTCAATTGTTTTCTTGTTGCACACTTGAGCATCAACTTTTGCCAGGAAATCTCCGAAGGATGTGTAACGACCCTTTGCATCACGCGCATTCTTAATTGAGGCAACCACACCTTCGCCGACATTTCGAATCGCCGCTAACCCAAAACGGATATCGATTCCGCGTGGGGTGTATTCAGCATCAGATTCGTTGACATCTGGTGGCAAAACTTTGATTCCCATACGGCGGCATTCTGAAAGGTAAAGCGCGCTCTTGTCTTTGTCATCGCGAACAGACGTCAGCAAAGCAGCCATGTACTCGGTTGGATAATTTGCCTTTAAATAGGCGGTCCAATAGGAAACAACTCCGTAACCAGCTGAGTGTGCACGGTTAAACGCATAATCAGAGAACGGAATCAGAACTTCCCACAAACGCTTAATCGCTGCGGTTGAGAAACCATTTTCTTTCATACCCGCTTCAAAGGGAACATACTCTTTATCCAGAATGTCCTTATTCTTCTTACCCATCGCTTTACGCAAAAGATCTGCGCGTCCCAAAGTAAACCCTGCAACCTTTTGCGCAATCGCCATTACCTGCTCTTGATAAACAATTAATCCATATGTGTCGCCCAAGATTTCTTGCAGCGGAGCCGATAGTTCAGGGTGAATTGGTTCTACTGGCTTTCGCCCATTCTTGCGATCGGCATAGTTATTGTGTGCGTTCTCACCCATCGGACCTGGTCGATACAACGCGATAACCGCTGAAATATCTTCAAATGAATCTGGAGACATGCTCTTAAGCAATGCACGCATTGGCCCACCGTCGAGCTGGAATACGCCCAAGGTGTCACCACGACTTAAAAGTTCGTAAGTCTTTGCATCATCCAAGGTGAGATCTTCAAGTACAACATCTTTACCTTGATTTGCTTTGATGTTGAGTAAGCAATCATCAAGCACAGATAGATTTCGCAGACCCAAAAAGTCCATCTTGAGCAAACCAGTTGCTTCGCACGCACCCATATCAAACTGAGTGATGATCGCACCATCTGCTTCGCGTCGATGAATCGGAATAACATCAAGTAAAGGTTCGCGGGAAAGAATTACACCAGCAGCATGTACGCCCCATTGGCGCTTCAATCCTTCAAGACCACGGGCGGTATCTACTACCCGCTTTGAATCTGGGTCTGCGTTATACAAAGCGCGGAATTCTCCCGCTTCACCGTAACGATCATCCTTTGGATCAAAGACTCCGCTCAGGGAAATATCTTTACCCATAACTGACGGTGGAAGCGCTTTAGTGAGCTTTTCACCAACTACATATGGATAACCAAGAACTCGCGTCGAATCCTTAATTGCTTGCTTTGACTTAATGGTTCCGTAGGTAATGATCTGAGCGACTCGGTCTTCACCATACTTATTAGTTGCATATCGAATCATTTCGCTGCGTCGACGTTCATCAAAGTCCAAGTCGATATCAGGCATCGAAATACGTTCTGGATTAAGGAATCGCTCAAACAACAAACCATGTTCTAGCGGATCCAACCCCGTGATTCCTAGCGAGTACGCAACCAAAGAACCTGCTGCAGAACCACGACCTGGACCAACGCGAATACCAACCTCTTTAGCGTGACCAACAAGGTCAGCAACAACAAGGAAGTAGCCAGGGAAACCCATGGTCTCCATAACACCAAGTTCGTACTTCAAACGTTCCTCGTGTGCAGGAGTAATGCGTGAACCTAGTCGCTGCTTAAGGCCACGTTCGGCCTCTTTCTTCAACCAAGAATTTTCGGTTTCACCTGCCGGAACTTCAAATTGAGGAAGCAAATTTTCACCTTCGCGCAAAGTGATGTTGCAGCGTTCAGCAATTAACAATGTGTTATCGCAGCTTTCCGGAATATCCCTAAAGAGTTCCCGCATTTGTGCTGCGGTTTTCACATAGAAAGAGTCATTATCAAATTTGAATCGCTTTGGATCTGCCAAAGTAGAACCAGACTGAACACAAAGAAGTGCCTCGTGTGCACCAGCATCTTCTTTACGCGTGTAGTGCAGATCATTGGTCGCAAGAAGCGGTAAGCCAAGTTCTTTGCCTAACTTCAACAAATCGGCTTTGACTCGGGTTTCAATCTCGATTCCATGATCCATGACTTCTAGAAAGAAGTTTTCTTTTCCAAAAATATCGCGGTAAGCACTGGCTGCCTTAATCGCCTCTTTATAAGCACCCATACGCAATCGAGTTTGGATTTCGCCACCTGGGCAACCAGTCGTTGCGATCAAACCCTTTGAATACTGAGCAAGTAGTTCACGATCCATGCGCGGCTTGTAGTAATACCCTTCAAGGGATGCAAGTGAAGACAATCGAAATAGATTGCCGAGACCTTCATTGTTTTCAGCCAAAATTGTCATGTGGGTATATGCGCCACCACCTGAAACATCATCTTCTCCACCGGCTGCCCACTGAACGCGCTTCTTATCAAATCTAGATTCTGGGGCTACATATGCTTCGATACCAATGATTGGCTTTACATCAGCTTTTTTCGCCGCTTTGTAGAATTCGAAAGCACCAAAAACATTTCCATGATCTGTCATTGCAATCGCAGGCATGCCCTGGGCTTTGACTTCAGACATTAAATCGCCAACGCGAGCAGCGCCATCGAGCATTGAATACTCAGTGTGGACGTGAAGATGGACGAAGTTATCCGCCGTATTCTTGTTTTGGCTTGGCATGATTGGCGAGATTAGTGGTTATGGCAGAACGGCGTCGGAAAGCAACGCCAGCGAGCGTGTGAGATCGGGCGGGTATGGGGCCTGGAAGTCCAGCGCTTGACCCGTAACTGGGTGGGCAAAGCGTAGTTGCGCCGCATGGAGCCACGGTCTAGCCATCTGCAGACTCTTAGCCAAAACAGGATCAGCACCATATGTTGTGTCACCAACGAGCGGATGGTGCAGAGCTGAGAAGTGAACACGGATTTGATGTGTGCGACCGGTTTCAAGTTCAACTTTCACCATCGAAACGCCACGGTAAAACTCGATTACTTCGTAATGTGTAATTGATTCTTTTCCGGTAGCAACAACTGCAAAGCGATGATCTTCTTTTGGATGTCGATCTATAGGTGCGTCAATGGTTCCGGTTGTCGGATCCAAGTGCCCTTGCACCATCGCGTGATAAATTTTTTCTACGGTGCGATTTCGAAACGCAT
This sequence comes from Candidatus Planktophila sp., assembly GCA_044341805.1. Lineage (GTDB taxonomy): Bacteria > Actinomycetota > Actinomycetes > Nanopelagicales > Nanopelagicaceae > Planktophila. Next base: position 16,657 of record JBIIQY010000004.1, on the reverse strand, counting down.
CCTTTAGAACGTGAAAAGCTTTGTCACTCTTTGCAACGATCATCAATCCACTAGTGCCTACATCTAATCTATGAACAATTCCTTGGCGCTCTGCTGGACCAGAAGTAGAGACCGAGTAACCAGCTGCCATCAATGCTCCAACAACTGTTGGTCCAGTCCATCCCGGACTTGGATGAGCCGCGCAACCGATTGGTTTATCAATGACAACTATGTCTTGATCATCGTAAACAATTGTTAATCCCTCTAAAGGTGTCAACGGAATTGGATCTGTATTAACTGGTGCAGGCATTAATACATCAATCACTTGACCCGCCGTAACGCGATCAGATTTAGGCATCGCTTTGCCGCCAGTTGTGATGTCGCCATCTTCAAGAAGCTTGACGACAGCGGTTCGGGATAAACCAAGCACACGAGTCAGTGCGCTATCGATGCGCTCTCCCGCGACTCCTTCTGGCACCGACAAGGTGCGCAATTCGCGGTTACTCATGGCTGTGAGCCTACCTTTGTTATGGGTGGAATATTTCTAGCCGTTAACACCATAGACAGCAGGGCTGCAGAAACAATTGCCATGTCTGCGATGTTAAATACTGGCCAATTAGGCAATTGCAGCCAATCGATTACATGGCCTCTTAACAATCCGGGCTCACGGAAGATGCGATCAACCATATTTCCCAAGATTCCACCTAAAACTAATCCCAATACAACTGCCCACCCGCGCGAAGTAATTTTTGGGCTGTAATACAAAACTACGACCATTACTACCAAACTAAAAAGTGACAAGAAAATGGTTGCACCCGCAGCAAATGAAAAGGCTGCGCCGGAATTTCGAACAAAGGTTAATTGTAGAAATTCACCAATTACTTTGATATTAGATTTGTAGGAGAGATTGTTAACTGCCCAAATTTTGGTGGCTAAATCAAGGATCCAAACCGCCCAGGCAACACTAAAGAGTGTGCGCCACATGCGCACTGTTAGCGCCGTTCTTCCTTCTGCTTGCACAGCATGCAGAGGGTTGCGCGTGGAAATACTTGCAAGCGAGCTTTACCAATTGGAGAGCCACACTCTTCGCAATTTCCATAAGTTTTATTTTCAATTCGCTCAAGTGCGCGTTCGGTCTGCAAAACCATATCGCGCGCATTAATCACAAGTGACATTTCATGTTCGCGTTCAAAGGTTTTGGTTCCCGCATCCGCCTGATCATCACCAGCACCTTCGCCTGATTCCTGAATCAATGCATCCATTTCTTGCTCAACAACGGCAAGTTCTTTGCGCAGACGATCTAATTCTTTTGAAATTTCGCTCTTAATAGCTTTGATTTCAGCTGCGGTCCAAGGAGATTCGTTTTCGCTAACGACCACAGGAGTAGGCGCAACCTTGATTGGCTTGAGCGGTGCGACCTTCTTGCCACTTTTCACCGGACGTGGTGGAGGCGGCATAACTAAACGACGCTCTTCAATAACCGGTGCTACAACTGGAGCGGTAATTGTCGAGACTGAAACTGTTTGTGATTTTTCATCGACCGTTAAAGTGGTCTTGGATGGAAATGGCTTTCCGGGAGCTTTCTTTACGGGAATGCTCTTGACCGCTGCTTTCTTGGCAGGTGCTGCCTTCTTAGCAGTTTTCTTTGCTACCGCCTTTTTCGCAGGTGCGGCTTTCTTGGCCACTTTTTTAGCAGGGGCCGCTTTCTTTAATACCTTCTTTACCGCCTTTTTGACAGCCGCTTTTTTGGCAGATTTCTTGACCGCCGCTTTTTTAACTGGCTTCTTAGGCATGTCGCGAACCTTATGCCTTCACGCCCACCGTTACCAAGTTCGCCACGGTTAATTTTTAAGCATTCAATCATCTACACTTAGAGCCTCGCGTAAAGGGCGTTGACGGGGCTATCACCTCACGAGCTGGCAGGAAGAAATGGGCCAAGGTCCATGTAGAACCGGCACGCGGGATTACAAGTGGCACACCACGGTGTGCAAGGCGGGTGGTACCGCGAAAGCTGTAAACACAGCGATCGTCCCTCCAGAGATTGTTTTCTGGAGGATTTTTTTATGTCATTTCGCGCCATCCCTGCAGCGGTTGATCTGCCTGCCGTCGAACATTCAATCTTGAAGTTCTGGCGCGAAAATTCAATCTTTGAAAAAACTGTTGCTGCACGTGAAGGTGCACCAGTGTGGACTTTTTATGAAGGTCCCCCAACTGCCAACGGAATGCCCGGAACGCACCACATTGAAGCCCGCGTTTTTAAAGATTTATTTCCGCGTTTTCACACCATGAAAGGCAAGCAAGTAACTCGTAAAGCGGGTTGGGATTGCCATGGCTTGCCCGTTGAAATCGCAGTAGAAAAAGAACTTGGTTTTTCCGGAAAAGGTGACATCGAAAAATTTGGAATTGCACCATTTAATGACAAGTGTCGCGAATCTGTTCAGCGTCACGTCAGTGCATTCACCGACATGACCGATCGCATGGGCTTCTGGGTTGATTTTGATGAAGCGTATTGGACTATGTCACCCGAATATGTTGAATCAGTCTGGTGGTCACTTAAGGAGATCTGGAAAAAAGGCTTGCTGGTGCAAGACCATCGCGTGGCACCCTATTGCCCTCGTTGTGGAACTGGATTATCAGATCACGAGTTAGCACAAGGGTATGAAACCGTTACCGATCCATCGGTCTTTGTTCGCTTTCCAATTACATCAGGTGAACTTGCCGCACTAAATGCTTCCTTATTGGTTTGGACTACGACTCCCTGGACTTTGGTTTCAAATACCGCTATCGCCGTACATCCCGATGTGGAATATGTAGCGGTCGAAGTTACTGAGGAAGAAAAGACCGAGGTACTTGTCGTTGCCAAGAATTTGATGGAAGCGGTTAAGGGTGAGAAGAAGATTCTTAAGTCAATGCTTGGCAAAGAGTTAGAACGCATCACTTACAAGCGTCCCTTTGATTACATCGAAATTCCTGATGCTCACTACGTAGTTCTTGCCACATATGTAACCACTGAAGATGGAACAGGTTTAGTTCATCAATCCCCTGCTTTTGGTGCTGATGACTTAGCGGTTTGCCGCAGTTATGGCCTACCAGTTGTAAATCCGATTGCACCAGATGGTCACTTCTTGGCTGACGTACCAGTTATTGGTGGCGTTTTCTTCAAGGATGCCGACAAAGCTTTAGTAAAGGAACTCAAGGCAAGTGGTGCTTTGTACAAACATCAACAATATGAGCACACATACCCACACTGCTGGCGCTGTCACACAGCGTTGATGTACTACGCACAACCATCGTGGTACATCCGCACCACATCAATTAAGGATGCGTTGCTTCGCGAAAATGCAGCAACTGATTGGCACCCAGAGACAATTAAGGAAGGTCGCTACGGCGACTGGCTTAACAACAATATCGACTGGGCGCTTTCTCGTAATCGTTACTGGGGTACTCCCTTGCCGATCTGGCGTTGCGAAAACAAACATGAAATTTGTGTTGACTCACTTAAAGAACTTGGAGCTTTGGCTGGACAAGAGCTTTCGAATTTGGATCCACACCGACCATTTGTTGATGACATCACCTTTGCTTGTGCCGAGTGTTCACAAACAATGACACGCGTGCCTGAAGTAATTGATTGTTGGTATGACTCTGGTGCTATGCCTTTTGCGCAATGGGGATATCCGCACAAGGAAGGTTCGGTCGAAAAATTTAAGGCTTCCTACCCTGCCGACTTTATTTGTGAAGCGATTGATCAAACTCGTGGCTGGTTCTATACCTTGATGACAATCGGCACTTTGGTCTTTGATAAATCCTCGTATAAGACGGTGTTGTGTCTTGGCCATATCTTGGATAAAGATGGTCGCAAGATGAGTAAGCATCTTGGAAATGTTCTAGAACCAATGGCGTTGATGGATCAACATGGCGCAGATGCTGTCCGTTGGTACATGTTGGCGGCAGGTTCCCCATGGGCTGCTCGTCGTGTTGGCCATGACAGCATCAATGAGGTTGTACGCAAGACTTTATTAACGTACTGGAACACTGTTTCTTTTCACGCTCTGTATGCCAATGCCTCAAACTTTGAAATCTCACAAACTCCAGCACTATCTGAACGTCCATTAATGGATCGTTGGATCATCTCTGAACTCAACCTTTTGGTTAAGGAAGTTGATGCCGCGCTGGAAGATTTTGATTCACAAATTGCAGGACGTGCACTTGCTCGTTTCATCGATGATTTATCTAACTGGTACGTACGACGATCTCGACGACGTTTCTGGGATGGCGAGACGGCTGCCCTGGGAACTTTGCACGAATGCCTAGTAACGCTGACACAACTTTTAGCTCCCCTTGTTCCATTCATTACTGAACAAGTTTGGCAAGAGCTAGTTATTCCAGCAGATTCAAAGCAGCCTGCATCGGTTCACCTTTCTAATTGGCCTGCGGTCAATGCTGCTGCGATCGATACAGATTTAGCAGCACAAGTTGCATTGACCAGGCGCATCGTTGAACTAGGTCGTGCAACCCGCGCCGAATCTGGCATCAAAATTCGCCAACCTTTGGGTCGTGCCCTGATCGCAGCGAGCGGTTGGGCGACTTTGCCCGAAGCAATGCGTGAGCAAATCGCGGATGAACTAAACGTTCAAACTTTGCAGGACATTGCAACCGCTGATGGAGACCTTGTCGATATCAGCGTAAAGGCGAATTTCAAATCATTGGGCGCAAAATTTGGTGGTGCGGTTCAGGAGATCGCTAAAGCAATCGCGGCCACGGATGCAACTGTGCTGGTAAAGACTTTGCGTTCTGCTGGCACCACGACTGTTGGTACTTGGCAGATTGCACTGGATGACCTTGTCGTGACCGAAGTTCCAAAGAGTGGTTGGAGCGTTTCTTCACACGATGGTGAAAGCGTTGCGCTGGATCTTGAACTAACGCCAGCGCTGATTGCGGCCGGAAATGTGCGTGAAGTAATCAGATTTATTCAAGAGCGTCGCAAGAGCGATGGGCTGGATATTTCAGATCGCATCAACGTCACCTGGAATGCAACCGATGAAATGGCGGCTGCAATTGAATCTGACCTTGGTCATATTTCCGATGAGGTGCTAGCGCTGTCTATGACACGCGATGCTGGATTAGCAATCAAAGATACCGAGATTGGCGTTGAGGTCGTACTGGTTAAAGCGTAATCACAGGCCGCGCAATAATCCCATTAGTAATTGTGTTCCGAAGAAGAGCACAATAAAACTCATATCTAGGCTGATTGCACCTAAGCGAAGTGGTGGCACAAAACGACCAACAAACTTCATAGGTGGATCAGTAATTGTGTAGATGGCCTCTACAAAGTAGAGAATGATTCCTTTTGGGCGCCACGTTCTGGAAAACATTTGAACATAATCAAAGATCAAGCGCCCTAAAAGCGCCAATAGAAAGATTTGAAGAACACTGGCTAGCAGTGAGCCTACGTTCAACATGTTCAGCTCTGGTTGAAGAAACTTGCCTGAGCCGCTGCTGACTTATCTTCAGAGCTGACTGAAACATTGGCAGGTGAAAGAAGGAATACCTTCTTTGTCACGCGCTCGATAGTTCCATGCAAACCAAAAGCAAGACCGCTTGCAAAATCAACTAAACGCTTGTGCTCTGATTCATCCATTTCAGTGAGGTTGATGATCACTGGATTTCCCTGACGGAAATGCTCACCAATCGTACGAGCCTCGTTGTAATAACGTGGATGCAAAGTAACGATGCGATCCATCGCTGGAAGATCAAGCTGTGGTGCTACCTCTACAACTGTTGAGTGACGCAATGAACCAACTGAGCGAGGTTCGCGAGTCTTGATGCGAACATCACCTGTTGGGGCGATTGCTGGAGTATTTGTAGTTGTTGCTTGTGGAGTATCGAATTCAGGATCATCCATCAAGCCAAGGTAATTAGCGACACGGCGCATTGCATTAGACATGGTTAAAGGTTACTGGTGGGGTGAGCGAGAACCGAGGATTGATGAGCCTACGCGCACATGTGTCGCACCATGCGAAATTGCCACTTCGTAGTCGCCACTCATGCCAGCCGACAATGAATCTGCCTTTGGAAATCTGGACAAAAACTCAGTGCGGATCACTGATAAATGCGAAAAAGCCGCTTCGGGGACCATCTCCACCGGAGGGACCGTCATGAGTCCTGCCAAGGTGTGGGTCTTTGAATCCGACACTAATTCGGCTAATCGATAGAGCTGATCTACTCCTGCCCCGCCTCGATTATGGGCACCATCTAATGAGACCTGAAGAAAAATACTTAAGGAATGTGGAGCCACTTTTTCAATTATTTCAAAGTGGCGTGGATCATCCAGCGAATGAATCACAGAAGCCCAGGATGTAATCGACTTTAACTTATTGCTCTGGATCTGACCCTGAAAGTGCCAGTTGCCCTGCACTACTTGCGACTTCTCTGCGCCTTCGGCATCTCGATTTTCACCAAAGTCAGTCACCCCTAATTGCTGAAGAATCTGCACATCACTTGCGGGAAAAGTCTTAGTGACGGCGATCAAGGTAACTGGGTGTGTGGCAACGGCAGCAATCTTTGTGCGAACCTCATCAAGGTTCTGTGAGATCTCCTCTAATCGACTCATAATGAAACTACCCCGGCAAATCGTCCTGTTGGATTTTGGCGACGGTGAGAAAAGTACAGCTCATCTTCAAAGGTGCAGATTGTAGAAGCTTCATACGAAACTCCAGCAGCGACTAACTCTGCGATCAGAGCTTTAGCAAGATCTAAGCCAGGCGTTCCTTTTCGGGTAGTTGCAAAAGCACGAGGGTGTTCAGCAATCACATCTTGTTGCATCTGGAAAGGGACTTCATAACAACTGCCACATATAGATGGACCCAACACTGCATGCAGTTCTATTACACCTAGAGATCGCATTTGTTGCACCGCTTTGACGGCGATGCGATTAACTAACCCGGCCCGGCCAACATGGATTGCTCCAACTGCTTCCTTCGAAATCAGAAGTAGCGGAATACAGTCGGCAACCATCACTGCTAAAGCAACATTAGGTTTGGTGGTAATTAATCCATCGCATGTTGGAATTTCAGAACTAATCGAGTCGACAACTTTTATTTCATCCCCATGAACTTGATTCATGAACTGTGCTGGGCCAATAACTTTGCGATTGGAAGCAACAACTGCTGCGTCATCCCCGACATGAAGAGCCAAGTTCATTGATTCATACACGCCAAGGCTTTCGCCTCCGCGTCGATCAGTAAATAAGTGAGGCAAAGCCTTACTTCATGAAGTCAGGAACGTCGATCTCATCCTCTGCAACTAACTCTTCAAAGGTCACGCGACGCTTTGGAGTTTCATTGCCTAAATCAAGGGCTACTGAGATCGGATCATTTGATGCAATTGGATCTGCAACACCACCGAGCGTTGCGGCATCGATTACTGGTGTGGATACCTTCTTCGGTGCTCCACCCTCGAAGCCTGCAGCTACAACGGTAATTCGAACCTCGTCGCCCAGTGCATCATCAATGGTTGTTCCGAAGATGAACTTGGCGTTTGGATGAACCGCAGATTGAACAAGCTCGCACGCCTCATTAACTTCGAAGAGTCCAAGATCTGATCCACCAGAGACTGACAGAAGTACACCCATCGCTCCATCAATGGAAGCTTCAAGTAGTGGACTTGAAATTGCAAGTTCAGCTGCGCGTAATGCGCGGTTTTCGCCGCGAGCAGAACCGATACCCATCAAGGCTGAACCTGCACCTGACATGACAGCCTTAACATCAGCAAAGTCCAAGTTAATCAAACCAGGTTGCGTAATAATTTCGGTAATTCCCTGAACACCTGAAAGTAGAACCTGGTCTGCGCTCTTGAAAGCATCTGCCAAAGTAATTGTGCGATCAGAGATTGCAAGCAAACGGTCATTAGGAATAACAATCAATGTGTCAACTTCTGCACGCAACGCTTCGATACCAACATCAGCTTGTGCTGAACGAAGTTTTGCTTCAAAAGAAAATGGACGAGTCACTACACCGATTGTTAATGCACCAATATCTTTTGCAATCTTCGCAACAACTGGTGCTGCACCAGTTCCTGTTCCGCCACCTTCGCCTGCAGTTACAAAAACCATATCTGCACCGCGCAAAATTTCTTCAATATCATCTGCGTGATCAAGTGCTGCTTCACGTCCCTTATCAGGATCCATTCCTGCACCAAGACCGCGAGTTGTCTTTCGACCAATATCTAATTTCACATCCGCATCACTCATTAACAAATGTTGTGCATCTGTGTTGATTGCAATGAACTCGACGCCTTTGAGACCAACATCAATCATTCGATTAATAGCGTTAACTCCACCGCCACCAATGCCGACAACTTTGATGACCGCTAAATAATTCTGTGGTGAAGCCACTTTATTCCTCCTTATGAACCATAAACCTCAACTTGAGGCTTACTATTCACTGCTTTTCGATAAGGCGAACCTAAAGTGCATAAGGGTGATTATCAAACACCGACATGAATTTATTAACGTGTCGCAAAATTAGGTTTTTAAAAATTACTTAACGATTGGTGCATTAGGTGCTGACACATCGACCCGTTTTATATCTGCGTTTTCAGGCAGAGCAATCAAAGCCTTATAAACCTTTAGTTTTAACTCATTTTCTGAGTTGCTGCCCCAACGAATTTCTATTGCTTTGCCATTGTTTTGAGTTATCAAAACCAAAGCGCCGGACCCACGAACCTTCACAACTGTCAATGAAGACTTGAGCTCTTCCGGTAACTGCATCAAGAAGTTAACCGCTTTTTTAGCATCCTCAAGGCTTGCCGCTTGAATCTGGATCAAGCCTTCTGGTCGGATTCCTTGCGGAACAAAGCTGGCAGCGGTTGAGTCAATTACCTTGTTTTCAAAGGTAGCAATAGGAGTGCGCGATGTAAGTTCGACAACAACTTTTCCGTTGATCCAATTTCTAGAAACATCAGCTGACTTAACCCAATCGAGTTTTTCCAGTTTGGTTGCGATTGCACGTGGTTCAACTCGTGCCAACTTTTGACCTTTAGCTATCCCCGTGTTTAGTGGACGCGTGCTTCCAATTACCTCAACTGAAGAAACTGTAAAGAAAGTTGAATACCCCAACACGTAAGCTGAACCAACTAGCAACGCCACAACTAGCCCAGCAATCAAAGAGCGCTTCATTTACGCAAAACGCCTAGCTAAACCTTCAACAATAATCGGTGCAAGAGAGCTGACATCGCCAGCACCTAAAGTCATAATGACATCACCAGGTTGTGCGTCAGCGATTACCGAATCAGTCACTTCAACAAAGTTAGGTATGTACTCGCCTTTACTCATTTTCGAGGTAATGATTTTTGAATTAACTCCCTCAATGGGTTTTTCACTTGCAGCATAAACTTCAAGCAGGATCGCGCGGTCTGCAGCATCTAGCTCCTTCGCAAATTGTTCGGCGAAAGCTTTTGTTCTGGAGTAACGATGAGGTTGGAAAATCACAATCAATCGGCCGGCATCTGCAAAACGACGAGCAGCTTCGAGGGTGACATGGATTTCTGTTGGATGATGCCCGTAATCATCGATTACTCGGATTCCGTGAACAGTTCCCTTTACTTCAAACCTACGCCCAGTCCCCCGAAAATTTCCCAATCCAGTAAGTAGTTCTGCAGGTGGGAATCCAAGTTTCAGGCCCGTTGCAAGAACGCCAGCTGCATTTAACAAGTTGTGGCGGCCAGGTACTTGAAGTTCGATATGACCAACGCTCTTGCCTTTCCAAATTGCCCGAGCCCGAGATCCCATTGTAAGAAGCTCTATCTGATCAATGTGTAAATCAGCGGTTTCATTGACACCGTAAGAAATCAACTCGATCGAACCAGTGCTCTGTGCAAGGGCAAGCGCACCAGCATCATCTGCGCAGTAAGTAAGGAATCCGCCTGATTGAATGGTTGCGGCAAAGTCTCTGAATGCTTGCGCAACAGCTTCTGCGGTTTCAAAGAAATCAACATGATCATGTTCAATGTTTGTGACTATGGCACCAAAGGGGTGGTATTCGATGAATGAACCATCCGATTCATCTGCTTCTGCCACAAAAATTTCACCTGTCCCGCGGTGTGCGTTAGAGCCTGAGGCGGTGATAGTTCCACCAATAGCAAAGGATGGATCAGCCCCACATGCTTGTAACGCCACAGCAAGCATCGATGAAGTTGTCGTCTTGCCATGTGTTCCTGCAACAGCAACGCTTTTTGATTCTGACATCAACACCGACAAAGCCGCAGCGCGAGTCAAAATGGGAAGCTTTAACTCGAGGGCACGTAAGCGTTCTGAATTTGTTTCGGCGATGGCGTTTGAGTACACAACCAGATCGGCCCCATCAACATTTTCTGCCAGGTGGGATGTTGAAACCTTGGCACCTAGCGCTGAAAGCGCTGTAACAACCGATGAATCTTTAGCATCAGAGCCACTGACCGAGATTCCGTGAGACAAAGCAATTCGCGCAAGTCCGCTCATACCTGCTCCACCGATTCCGATGAAATGGACTCGCTTGCCAATAAGTGATGCTAATTGTGGATTCATGATTTAAACGCAAATTCAGTAAGTGCCACAATCTTTTGCGCAGCTTCGAGATCTTGATCATCACCATCAACTGGGGCTTGAGATGCAGACTTTAATAATCTATCAATGTGACTTGCGATAAACTCAGAAGTAAATTCTTTTTGATTAATGACTTCGGCCCGACCATCAGCTACCAAGGATGCAGCGTTAACGAACTGTTCCCCATTTCCGATCGGCAGCGGCACGAAAAGAGCGTATCGACCTAAAGCTCTAAACTCACTACACGTCACCGCCCCGCTTCTGGCGATAATCAAATCAGCCGCCAAATAAGCATCTGCCATCGCATCTACATATGCAACTGGCTTGTAACCGCCAACTAAAGCTGGCAAAGCATTGAGCCTTCCAACAGAGTGAAGAACTGAAATACCTTTGTCGTTAAAGGTGGAAACGCTTTTCTGTACAACGCCATTGATTGCAACCGATCCTTGCGAACCTCCCATGATGAAAACAAGTGGGGCATCAGCAGGAAAATCTAAGCGCACCTTTGCATCCGCTCGAGCTTTGCCCCAATTAACAGCAGAAGTCACTGCCGCATTGGCAACATCGGAGCGAAGCGGCAAACCTGCCAGCAGTGCATCGGAAAACTTTCCTTGGTCTACTGGGTGAGCAACTGCTAGATGGGAGGTAAACAAAGCCCCTAGCCGATTTGCCCAGCCGGGCTTTGCATTAGCTTCATGAATGACAATGGGTGTGCGTGAAAGTGCTGCGGCTAAGTAAGCAGGTGCGCTGACATAACCGCCAAAACCAACCAGAACATCGGCCTTCTTTACTACCTTGATTGATGAAACAACTGAAGAAATCAAATCAAAAGGAATTCGTAGCCACGAGGCAGATGGAGTTCTGGAAATTGCAACTTTAGGAATAAGTCGAAGCTCAAACCCTGCTGCCGGAACTAATGAGTTTTCAAGTCCACTTTTTGTTCCTAAGAAAATGCAATTGTCTGAAGGGTTTGATTTCATCCATTGTCGAGCAACAGCAAGTGCCGGCTCAATATGTCCTGCGGTGCCTCCACCAGCAAGAACTACCGTAGCCATTTAATTCCCGTCTCTTGTAATCCTTTATAGATTACTGGGTCTCTGCGCGCTGCACCCAAAACGAACCCAATTCCCATGTATGTCGCAATCAGCGCCGATCCACCGTAAGAAACAAATGGCAAAGTCACACCAACCACAGGCAAAACACTTATTGCAGAACCGATGTTTAGAACAGTTTGAATTGCAATCCAACAACCAAAGCCTGCACAAACATAACGAACCATGGGATCACTTGCGCGCAATGCTAATTTAAAGATTGCAAAAAGCATCAGCGCTAACAGAAGCAGAGTTGCCAGAGTTCCAAATAAACCAAGCTCTTCACCAATGACTGAGAAAATGAAGTCTGTGTGAGCCTGTGAAAGGTTTCCCCATTTTTGGCGGCTAGCACCAAGTCCTACGCCAAAAAGTCCACCACTGGCAAGGCCCAGTAAACTATGTGCGGGTTGCCAACCAGCGAATTTGTATTGTTCTTCAGCAAAAGGATTAAGGAAAACAGCAAAACGTTCTACGCGGTGAGGAGCGGTCAAAATAAAGACAGCAATTGCTGCTAGACCGGCAGCAACAACTGCGCCAAAAACTCCTAAGCGCAAACCTGAAACCCACAGTAGTCCCGCCAGAATAAAGGCAAACACTGAAGCAGTACCTAGGTCATTACCTGCCATCACCAAAATCATGCATAGCAAAAACGCTGGTCCAATCAAGGCAACCACATTGCTGTAAATCGCACCAGCGCGCTCACGGATTGCCAGCATATGTCCGGCCCACAAAATCATTAAGAACTTTGCTATTTCACTAGGTTGGACATCGACAAACCCAAGACTGATCCAGTTGTGATTACCGTTAACGCTCTTGCCTACAAGTTGAACTAGAACCAAAAGAACAACTGAAATCAATACGCCAAACCGTGCAATAACTTTCCATTGACGAAGTGATAGTCGAGAAAGCACCCAGGCCATTGGAAGTGAGATCAGCAGAAAAAGTAACTGGCGGATTACAACACCATAGGTGGTACCGCGGGAACCCAATGAATAAATGGATGAAGCTGAAAAAACCATGATGAGTCCCAAAAGACTTAGGGCCAAAGTGCTACCCAAAAGCATGTAATACAGATTTACTGGTTTAGTAAATATCGTTTCCTCACGCTTCATGCGCAATCACCTTTCGAACCGCTGCCGAAAATCTATCTCCGCGATCTGCATAAGAAATGAATTGATCCATGGACGCACATGCAGGTGCCAACAAAACGGCATCCCCTGACTCTGCGTGCTTTGCTGCTGCGCTAACAACCGATTCCATTAATGAATTAGATTCTCCCCCACGCGTGTAATCACTAGGGGCATCAATAAGTATTCGCGGAATTGTGGGTGCATGTTTGATCAAGGCAGCTTCTATCAAACCACGATCTTCCCCCACAAGAATTGCCACTTTAATTCTTGGTGCGCATCTTTCAATGAGCGAATCCATATCTGCACCCTTTGCTAAGCCGCCAGCTATCCAGACCACTGAAAGGTGGGACATTAATGAGGCTGCCGTGGCATGCGGGTTAGTTGCTTTTGAATCATCAACCCAGGTAATGCCGTCTGCCTCGTGAATTACTTCGATGCGGTGGCGACCAGGACGAAAAGCTTGCAAAGCCTTTTGAATGTCTTCGTGTGAAACGTTGATCGCGCGGGCTAAACCTGCTGCTGCAAGCGCGTTGGAAACATTATGCGGAACCGTTGGAACGATGTCATTTAATTCGCAAATCATTGATGCTTGCTGTGGATCGGCAACAAATGCGCGGTCAACGAGTAGTTCTTCAACAACTCCGATTTCACCCGGAGCAGGTGTATCTATAGAAAAGAAAACTTTGCGTCCGCTAAAGCGATTAGCACGTGTTACTACCGCACCATCATCCGCGTTTAGAATCGCAATTTCTGCCCTATCCAAAATCGAAAACTTCGCATCGGCATAAGCATCAAAGTTGCCATGCCAATCTAAGTGGTCATCGGCAATATTGAGAATTGCCGCAGCTTCAAACTGTGCCTGCTTAGCCCAATGCAGTTGAAAACTTGATAGCTCTAGAACCAATACTTCATAGGCATCGTCTCGATCAATTGCATCAATAACCGTGTCCCCGACATTGCCGCAGGCCGTTGCTTTAATTCCCGCTGCCTGCAAAATTGCTGCGGTCATTTCGACGGTTGTTGTCTTGCCATTTGTTCCAGTTACTGCAATCCACTTTTGACTAGGCGCACGTAACGAGCGAAGATTCCACGCAATATCAATTTCATTCAGAAGTTCTAGGGAACTATTAAGAACCTTTACCACCAAAGGATGATCCTGGCGCCAGCCTGGTGAAATCACTGCGGCATCGAAGTTTTCTAGGACAACCTGTTCCGGCTTAAGTGCTCCGACTGAATTATCATCCGTAAGCGTTACCTTTGCCCCTTGCGAATTCAGGAAACGAGCAACGGAATTTCCCGTAACTCCGGCACCTAAAACCAGAATATTTTTATTGGCAAAGTCGGTAGACATGAATTATTTGACAACCCACTGTGCGTAGAAAAGTCCAAGACCAATTGCTACGCACAAGCCAGCGATGATCCAGAAACGAATAACAATTGTAATTTGAGCCCAACCAATTAATTCGAAATGGTGATGCAATGGGGCCATTTTGAAGACGCGCTTGCCACCGCTTAACTTGAAGTACCCAGTCTGAATCAACACAGACATCGTGATGATTACAAAGAGTCCGCCAAGTGGAATAAGCAGCAATTCCACGCGTAAAGTTGCCGCTAAACCTGCAATTGCTCCACCTAACGCAAGAGATCCTGTGTCTCCCATAAAAATCTTTGCCGGCGGAGTGTTCCACCACAAAAATCCTGTGCAACCTCCGGCAAATGCAGCAGCAAGGACCGCTAGGTCAAGTGGATCTCGGACTGCGTAACACCCTGCGGTTGCATTGAGTGCGCAGCTCTGACCAAACTCCCATACCCCAATTAAAACAAAAGCCAAGAAAGTCATGATCGATGCACCAGTGGCCAAGCCATCAAGGCCATCTGTCAGATTAACTCCATTACTTGCAGCCATCACCATCACAATTATGAAAACAATGACCAGAGCTGGTCCTAAATAAATTGTTGTTTCGCGGACACCAGAGAGGTATTCAGAAATAGGAGTTAGCGAATCCTTATCTGCAAATTGCAGACCTAAGTAGCCAAATACGCCCGCTGCAACCGCCTGCCCCAACAGTTTGTAGCGGCCAGGTAAGCCACGTGAATTCTGGCGCGTGACTTTGAGCCAATCATCAAGGAAACCTACAAAACCTAAAGCAACCACCAATCCAATTACTAAAAGTGCTGAAGCAGTTACTGGGTTTCCAGTTATAACGTGCGCGAATAAGTACCCAAGAATTGCCGCAAGGATAAAAATGATTCCGCCCATAGTTGGCGTTCCATGCTTTATGTGATGGCTGCTTGGACCATCTTCACGAATAATCTGCCCGTAACCTTTGCGAGCAAGTGCGCCAATTAGGACGCGTGTGCCGAAGATAGAAAAGATCAGTGCGAAAGCACCAGCAATTAGGATCTGTCTCAACTTTCAACTCCGCTCTTGTCTAACCACAAGCTCTCTAACTTTTCAGCTAGCACTTCAAAACCTTCTGAACGTGAAGCCTTAACTAGGACGACATCTCCTGCAGAGAAATGATCTGTCATTGATAGGCACTCATCAATACTCGCGTAGTGATGAACAAGTGTTCCGCCCAGTGAATCTCCATACTCTGGAGCTGCGATGGCCACGAGATGATCAATTCCGAGCTCCTGTGCAAGGGTGCCAATCCCTGCATGATGTGCAGCGCTTGACTCGCCGAGTTCATGCATTTTTCCCAAGAAAGCCCATGATTGACCGCCTCGTTCCTGGGCAAATAGAACTAGTGATCGCAAGGCAGCCGACATCGATTCAGGATTTGCGTTGTATGCATCATTGATCAAAAGCAGACCAAAAAGATCATGAACTTCCATCCGCCATTTACTGGAGTTTTCGGAAGTTGATAAGGAACTAGCAATTAATTCGATAGGAAGTTCAAGAGCCGTGCCGACCGCTGCCACGGCCAAAGCATTTGCTATGTGGTGTTCGCCGACTAATCTCATTCCAACCGCATCACGGCCTGCAGGAGTAACTAAATCAAAGTGAGGTCGACCTTCGCGGATTTCGATTTCAGTTGCACGAATTTCACAACCTGCACCAAATTTGATTGTGCGACCAGAATGTAACGAGGCCATCGCTGGAGTGTAGGAATCATAATTTCCAAGAATTGCGATACCGTCATCATTTAACCCTTGAATAAGTTCTGATTTAGTCTGGGCGATTGCTTCTACGCTACCGAATTCTCCAAGATGTGCGGTTCCAACAGTTAGTACAACTCCTATGTTTGGTTGAGCTATACCGCACAGACGAGCAATGTCTCCGGTATGACGAGCGCCCATTTCTAAAATACAGAAGCTAGTTTTCTCGTCGCATTCAAGCAAAGTTATGGGTAATCCAAGGTCGTTGTTAAATGAACCAGCTGGTGAAACCGTTGGACCAGCCGCGGACAACATGTGCGACATTAAATCTTTGGTGCTTGTCTTTCCTTGAGAACCGGTAATTCCAATAACAGTTAAGTTGGTCAAACGTTTGCGAACAAAGGTAGCCAATATCGACAAGGCTTCGATGACATCGTCAACAACAATGCAAGGACCATCAATTCGCTTAGTGGTCAATGAGAACATGGCACCGGCTCGATAAGCATCAGCTGCAAAATCATGTCCGTCTACGACTTCACCTTGCAAAGCCAGGAAAATACATCCCGGGACCGCTTTGCGAGAATCAAATACTGGTGCTTTAGAAACAAGTAAGTCTTTGTCGCAGTGCATTTCTCCGCCGACCAAAAGGCCGATTTCACCCGCTGTTAATGTAATCATTTCTTATCTTCAATCGCTTTAGCCAATTCAATGCGATCGTCAAATGGCTGCACAACGCCGTTGATCTCTTGACCCTTTTCATGGCCTTTACCTAAAAC
>JBIIQY010000083.1:0-2639 GCA_044341805.1 Candidatus Planktophila sp. | reverse complement strand
ACAATTGCAGATATGGTGATCATCGCTAAGGCAAAAATGATCATCGATATCAATTTTCCAAACAAAATTTTCATTCGGCTTGGCTGGCGAACTAATAGGTTGCGAAGTGTTCCGTATGTGTATTCCTGTGCGGTCTGCGCTGCAAAAACGCACAGGGCAATAATTCCTAAAAATCCACCTACGTTTGCAAAGCCTTGAACACCACCGCTTGCTAGAGCCAAGACCTCACGACTAATTACACGCCCGCGATCAGCATTTCCTTGGGGTGAATCAATTAAAAGGTAAAGCAACGCTGAAAAGAGTCCACTAAAAAATACAACCGCACCCATGGTGCCTAGAAATAATGTTGGACGGCGAAGCTTACGTAGTTCAGCTCTGATGACATTGAACATTACTTATCCCCCGTCATTTCAAAGAAAGTTTCTTCAAGGTTAGGTAGTTGTGGTGCTAGTTGTGCCAAAGTGATTCCTGCATCAAAAGCAGCTTCATTAAGTACTGGAGCCCAGTCCATTTCAGCTAAAACGTGAACAGCATCATCTCGAATTACAGCGTGATGTCCTGCATCCATTGCAATCTTAACGATGCGCTTTAAGTCAGATTTCTTAAGCGACTTTGCAATGATTGTTGGTTGTTGTTGGGCCATTAATTCACCGATTTGACCAGCAAAAACAATTTCTCCCTTGCGCAACATAACAATGTAGTCGCTGATGATTTCTAATTCAGATAGCAAGTGTGACGATACAAAAACCGTAGTTCCATCATTTGCAAGGTCACGCAGCAAAGCGCGAACCTCTTGAATTCCTTCGGGATCTAAACCATTTGTTGGTTCATCAAGCATCAATAACTTCGGTTCAGGCAACAATGCTGCAGCGATACCTAAACGTTGCTTCATGCCTAATGAATATGTCTTGTACTTTGATTTTCCGCGTTCGCCAAGTCCAACTTTTTCTAGAAGAGTTTGAACTCGTTCGACAGGAAAGCCACCAAGGCGTGCAAGGACCATTAAGTTTTCATGACCAGATAAAGCAGGATAGAAAGCTGGGCCTTCGATCATCGCGCCAACTCGGCTTAAGTATCTTTCGGGATGTTCGATCGGTTCGCCAAGAATGTGACCCTGCCCAGTTGTTGGGGTTATTAGGCCAAGCAGCATCCGCATTGTGGTTGTTTTGCCCGAACCATTTGGGCCAACAAAACCACACACCGTACCGAGCGGTACTTCAAAGTTAATATGCGAGACCGCTAAGCGATCGTCGTACTTCTTTGATAGATCTGAGACTGAAATAGCAGTATTAGTCATGGCCTTACTCTGCCACAATTAAGGCATGAGCAAACTACCTTGGGGCTATCAACCTCGTAAGAGTTCACTGGGACCTGACTGGGAATTACATCCACAAACCCATTCAGTTCGTGCCGGTCTAGCTCGCACAGGTTTTGGTGAAACTTCAGAAGCACTATTTCTTAATAGTGGTTTTACTTACACATCTGCTGAAGAAGCTTTTGATTCTTTCGCCGAAGAAACCGATCACTACCTTTACAGTCGCTTTCATAATCCAACGATTGCAATGTTTGAAAACCGTTTGGCTGCAATTGAAGGTGCAGAAATGTGTGTTGCAACAGGTTCTGGGATGTCCGCGATGTTTGCATCCCTTGCTTGCTTAGTCGAACAAGGCGATCACGTAGTTGCATCAGCAGCGATGTTCTCTTCATGTCACGTAGTGATTACAGAATTTCTACCTAAGTGGGGCGTTACCTTTGAATTAGTTAAGGGAAATGATCCCGCTGTTTGGGCAAAGGCACTTAACAAGCCAACCAAGGCAGTCTTTATTGAAACTCCAAGTAATCCATTGTTAGAGATTGTTGATATCAAAATGGTTAGCGATCTCGCACATAAAGTTGGTGCGACAGTAATTGTTGACAATGTAATGGCATCACCAGTTTTGCAAAAGCCTTTAGCACTTGGTGCTGATGTGGTTATGTATTCAGCAACTAAGCACATTGATGGCCAAGGTCGAGTCCTTGCAGGTGCATTATTGGGATCTGCTTCGTATATTCAAGAAAAGCTCTTACCTTTTGTGCGTCATACGGGCCCTGCGCTCAGTGCATTCAATGCATGGGTACTTGTTAAGTCACTAGAAACTATGCACATGCGGGTTGAAAGCATGGTTTCAAATGCACAAGCGATTGCCGAGTTCCTTGAAAAGCAACCTGCAATTAAATCTGTGCGATACCCAGGTTTGAAATCTCACCCAGGTCATGAATTAGCCATGAAGCAAATGAATAACGGTGGAGGATCAACCATCGGCATTGAGTTCAATGGTTCTCAGGCTGAAGTTTTTGCCTTCATGAACAAGCTTCGTGTCATTGATATCTCCAACAACTTGGGTGATAGCAAGTCACTAATTACTCATCCATCTTCAACTACACATCGTCGTTTAGCACCAGAGGTTCAGGCGGATATGGGAATTACACCATCGGTATTGCGCTTGTCTGTGGGATTAGAGCACTCGAGTGATTTGATTAAAGACTTGCAACAAGCTCTAGCTAAGTAGTTGTGCAACAACTAGCAACACAGATAGCAAGCTTAAGTAAGTGATTGACCACTGGAAAATCTTGCCAGCAACTTTTGCATACTCCGATGA
>JBIIQY010000082.1:0-2699 GCA_044341805.1 Candidatus Planktophila sp. | reverse complement strand
GCGCCAGCGGTTTCTAAGTTCTTACCCGTATCGGCTAGAAGGCTGCTTTCCTTCGCGGGATTAATGTCCTTGATTACTTCACCCTCGTGGCCGATACCCCAGCCATCTTTGTGTTCGGCAGATAAGGCAACGAATTTCTCGAAATCGGAGCCGACGACATCGTAAAAACTCTTACGTTCTAGTGATGTAAAGGCTAATAATCTGCACATAGGACAACTCTACTTGATGGTTAGAGATTCTTCTTTGCGCGCTCTGCGGCTTGGGCTGCGCGCCATTTTGCTATCTCGCCATGATTTCCGCTGAGCAAGACTGGCGGAACCTCTAACTCTCGCCACACAGATGGCTTTGTAAAATTTGGATACTCAAGGTAGCCCTCTTCATTGTGGGATTCTTCAGCTAATGATTCTGGATTTCCTAATACTCCGGGTATCAATCGCGTAATCGCTTCAATCATCACGAGAGATGCAACTTCTCCCCCGCCAAGTACATAATCGCCGATAGAGACTTCATGAACGCGATAACTATTGTTTTCATAATGTTGACGCACACGATCATCAATTCCCTCATAACGACCGCAAGCAAAGACCAAATGTTTTGATGTAGAAAATTGCGCTGCCATCGTTTGATCAAATCGCTTGCCCGCTGGTGTCAAAATAATTAGATCAGTTTCAGGGGTCATTAGTGGGTCAAGAGCTTTACCCCAAACCTCTGGAAGCATCACCATTCCAGCACCGCCACCATATGGAGTGTCATCGACGGTGTTGTGATTATCTGTTGAAAATGCGCGCAAATCGTGAATTCCGAATTCAACTAACCCTTGTTCTTGCGCCTTTCCAAGTAAAGAAAGTTGCAGGGGTGCAAAGTAGTCAGGAAAAATTGTTACCGCATCAATCTTCATTCAATGACCCCCGTGATCGAAGGAGGAATGACTACAACTTTCTTATTTGCAATATCAACTGTCGGAACTAGTTGATGCACAAAAGGAATCAACTGTTCGCCATTGGCTGTCTTGATTGCTAGTAGATCCTGACCCGGAAGATTAATCACATCACTCACTTCACCAAACACATCACCGTTTTCAAGGACTGCTTGGCAGCCGATCAATTGAAGAACGTGATATTCGTTTTCATCATCACTCGGTTCGTTGATATCGACATCGGCATACAACATGGTGTTTCGTAGCTTTTCGATACCATTTCGATCGGTTATTCCATCAAAGCCCAGCAACAAGATGCCGTTGTGAACTCGACCAGAGATGATTTTTAAGTCTCCGTGTGAATCAGTTTGAACAGTTGCACCAATGGCAAAGCGACGATCAGGTTCATCTGTACGAACCTCTATCGTCGCCTCACCAAGAATTCCGTGAGCGCGACCGATTCGCCCCACGAGCAAACGCATTGTTAGCGAACTTCGTCGGTCTCGATGAGATCGACGCGGACTGTACGTCCTGCGAGCGCACTTACAACGGTACGAAGTGCTTTTGCGGTACGACCATTACGACCAATGACCTTGCCGATATCTTCAGGGTTAACTCGAACCTCTAAAGTTGTCCCGCGACGTCCGCTTTTTTCAGCGACAACGACGTCGTCAGGGTTATCGACTATTCCCTTGACCAAATGCTCTAGGGCTTCATCCATCATTGTTATTCTGCAGCCGCTTCTGTCTCAACCACTGCATCTGCAGTCGCTTCTACAGCTGGAACCTCTGCAACCGCATCATTAGCAACTGGCTCGGGCACTGCAGGAGCTTCTTCTGCAACAACAGTTTCTGCTACTGGATTCGCCTTAGCTGCAAGCTTCTCCTGTGCCTTCTTCTTCAAAGTTGTTGCACCCTCTGCTGGCTCTGATGCTGCTGCCTTCATCGCTGCTTCGTAAGCAACAATCTTTCCAGGCTTAACAGCAGCAACCCTAAGAGTTCCTTCAGTTCCAGGAAGTCCTTTGTGCTTCTGCCAATCTCCAGTCACCTTAAGCAAAGCCTCTACAGCTTCAGATGGTTGTGCACCAACGCCGAGCCAGTACAGAGCACGCTCTGAGTTGATCTCGATTAGTGATGGCTCTTGTCCTGGTACGTAGCGACCAATTTCTTCAATTGATAGACCATTACGTGCCTTGCGCGCATCTGTGACAACAACGCGGAAAAATGGTGTGCGGATTTTGCCCATGCGCATTAAACGAATTTTTGTAGCCAAGAAAGTTGTACTCCTGTAAATGTGTGTCATGCGTGTCAATCGCAGCGGGGTGCGCGATCAATTCATATGACTATCGAATTGTGGATGTTGCTGGGGGTAGAGGGCCCCTTCAACAGGTTCCCAATTCTGCCATTTATGGCCGCAGATGCGAAATCGAGGGTTACTGAGCCTCTTCTTGCGCTCGCTTAGCGGGATTTCCAGATTTGGACTTCTTCTTCTTAGCCACCGGGGTGGTGACCTTTGGCAAAGCTGGCATTCCCATGCCGGGCGGCATTCCAGCTGGCATTCCCCCGTTTCGAACCTGCTTCATCATCTTTTGCGCAGCGGTGAATCGATCCACCAAGTTGTTTACATCTGAAACCTTGCGACCTGAACCCAACGCAATTCGTGCTCTGCGGGAACCGTTTAGCACCTTTGGATCTCGGCGCTCTGTTGGTGTCATGGATTGAACAATCGCTTTGGTGCGAACAATCTCGCCTTCATCAAAGTTTTCAATCTGCTTTTTCATTTG
>JBIIQY010000091.1:0-2707 GCA_044341805.1 Candidatus Planktophila sp. | reverse complement strand
CAATTGATTTCAGCGACCACACCAAGTTAATTGGCGAATGTGCTGAATGCAAAGGTGCAACCAAGCAGTTTAGAAATTGCCAAAAAGCTGAATGCCACCAGTTAGTTTTGCTCTGCGATCCTTGCTATGACACTCATACCGAGCGCCCTTGCAATCACGAGCGCGAAGTTAAGCGCAACCGCGAACTAATCGGATAACTAGGCCGACTTTTTAGTCTGGCGCCAGTGGTACAAATACAACGGTGTAGCTATTGCAATTGTTGTAAATGAAGTAAAGATGCTCTTAAGCGCCTGAATCTGATTGTTCTCTTCTTGCTGGGCCAATAGCGCTGCAGATGGAGCATTCTCTGGCTTGGCATAAACATCGATGTAGGCAGGATCTGGGAAAACCGCGTTCATAATTGAATTAATCAGTGACACGGTTGAGAACAAAACAACCAACAAGGTGATCAGACAAACGGCGTAGAGATACAAGGAGCGCCAATCAACACCAACATGGCGGGTCTCAACTTGAACCGTCTGAGCAACTTTCTTTGGAGCCGCAGCTTTTTTAGCAACTGCCTTCTTTACCGCCGCCATGATTTCCTCCGTTTGTCCTGATTTCTACGCAATCTTCTCACACTGCACCCTTGAGAAAGTGATAACCCCTTAAACTTTACTTGTGATCATTCAGGCATCGAGCGCAATCGTTGATGGCTCTTTGCTTGGCAATACCTGGATCGAGAGCTCCGACGGAGTCATTACATCTGTAAACCCCGGCATTCATAGCAACCCTGATACAACAATTAATGGAGTGTTAATCCCAGGTTTTGTAGATATTCATTGCCATGGTGGCGGCGGGCATTACTTCTCAGCTACCTCCCCTGACTCAATAACTGCGGCAATTAAGGCACACAAGAAAACAGGCACGACTTCACTTGTTGCATCTTTGGTTTCTGAAAGTATCGATGATCTGAAGATCCAGATCCAAAGGCTTATCCCTTTCTACAATCGTGGAGAAATTGTTGGTATTCACCTGGAGGGTCCTTATCTTTCTCAAGCGCGTTGTGGCGCGCATGAACCCTCGCTGCTCATTGATCCCACAGTTGAGCAACTTAAAGAGTTAATTGAAGTTGGCCAGGGTTCAATCAAGATGGTCACAATTGCGCCTGAGTTAAATGGAGCGCCAGATACCATCAAATACCTTGCTTCGGTTGGTGTGATTGTAGCGGTCGGCCACACTGAGGGAAATTTTAAGGATGCGTCCGCAGCAACAGATAATGGCGCTTCAGTTGTTACCCACTTCCTTAACGCTATGAATAAGGAAAATACCGAAGGAAGTATCGCTAACTTTGTTATCAATGATCCTCGCCTTGCTGTTGAGCTCATTGTCGACGGGCATCACCTTTCATTTGAAAAGGTTAAAGAGTTGTTTGCATCCTTCGGCCCCCGAATCATCACGGTTTCTGATGCGATGGCCGCAGCAGGAAAAGGCGATGGTAATTACACCATTGGTGCGCTACCAGTTGAGGTTAATAATGGGGTCGCCCGTCTTGCATCAAATCAAAAGCTCGCAGGAAGTACCTTGACTATTTCAGAGGCTTTCAAAAATCTCATCAGTAAGTGCGGGGTATCCCTTCAGCAAGCTGTTCACGCAACATCAACTATGCCTGCTCAATCGTTGGGACTTAATGACCGCGGAAGTATCGCCGTAGGACAGCGGGCAGACCTACTTTCTTTCAATCCAAACTCACAGTCAATTGAAGTAATCACTTCCTTCAATTGAGCACTGAAGTACTCTTTAGCAATGAGCTCCCTTGATGTACTGGCCGTTGATTTGGGCCAATCTGGTACTCGCTTTAAGTATGGCGACACGTTACTCACCACCGATCGCGGCAAAGTGGCTGGAGAAAATCCATTACCGGCGTTAAAGGCAGTGTTTGAATCAACACAAAGATTTGAAGCAGATGTTGTTGCTCTTTCTTGTACGGGTTTTTACGGCGTTGTCACAGAGCCACAGAAATACTTAGAGCTGTGCCGTCAATTCTTTGGCGCTAAACAAGTTGCGGTCATTGATGATGGATTAGCTGGGTATATCGGTGCGCTGAATGGTCGCAATGGTGTTGTGTTGTCAGTTGGCGGTGGCGTAGTTGCAATTGGTGGACGTGACGGACAGTACGCACATCGCGATGGATTAGGAAGCACTTTTGGTGATGAGGGCGGTGGATTTTGGTTAGGAAAGTTAGCAATCACTAAGGCTTTGGCGATCAGACAAGGTCGAGGTGATGATACTGACATGGTTGATTACTTCACCGATGAGATCGCTGCATACTTTGCGCTAGAAGTGAAGAATAGTGTTGACGCTGTAAATCTTGCGATTAACACTGCTAGAAAAGTTCTTGATGCTGCCGATGCTGGTGTATCCACTGCAACTGCAATTGTCGATGAAGGCGCTTTCTTGCTAGCCCAGACTGCAGTCGCAGCTTGGTATGGATGTGGTGGAACGAAAGCTGATTCACCTGAAATAGTTATTCAAGGTGGCCCAGTGCGCAATGCATCGTATTCAACCAAGATCGCCTTAGAAATTAACGCCAAATTGCCTAATGCAGTAATTGCTCAATCTGCTGGCGATAACTTAGATGGTGCAACCTGGATTGCGCAGAACTTGTTCGAAGATGCACCGCCCTTGATGCTGTGGGCTAGATGAATCAAAAATCTCTCTTCTCGCA
>JBIIQY010000081.1:0-2778 GCA_044341805.1 Candidatus Planktophila sp. | reverse complement strand
GCCGGACCATCAATTGCTAAGAGAGTCACGCCAACGCTTCCAGCCGAGAATGGCAACTATGGCAAATACCGCATAAAGAATGGCAGTAAACCAATATCCAAGTGAAAGGTACTGCGCAGTTGCAACTACGTTGACGATGAGCCAGAGTACCCAAGTTTCGTACTTTTCATAGATCATCAATAATTGTGCAACTAGAGAACCAATTAGAATAAAAGCATCAGTCCAAGTGGCAGCAGCGTCTATGTCTGCGAGTACAGGTGATAAAGCTGCAACGCTTACAAGAGTTCCAATCGCAATTCTAATTCGATTTCTGGTTGATATGGTTCCAGGGACCGCACCAGTTGGTGCCCACCCAAACCAGCCATAAACCGCTGCGGCAATAAAAATGATTTGTAACATTGCACTTGCAAAAAGATCAACTTGATAAAAGAAAACACCGTACAAGCTGCTGCTCAGTACCCACCAAAGCCAAGTGATTCTTTTTCCGGTTGTCCCAAGATATACTCCAATAAATGAAGCGATCGCCGCGACAAATTCCAAAATGGTGACTTCATAGCCCCAAGCTGTAAACAAAGTGGTTGACATGATTATTTCCTTTCCACATCCGCATTACCGGATGGGTCCATCGGTCGGTCTGAATTTCAGACCCTCTCAGCCTTGTGGGCTCCCGTGGTGAATACTTTAGCGTGAAATTAGTTGGCGCTTGATGAACGCACCACCGGCAACACGAATTCTTCGCGCTTTTGAAGTCTTGGCCCGGTGATTAAAGATGTCATAGCCGATGTTTTCGACCTCATCGACTATTCCACAATACAAAGTACTTGCCGCTTCAATACATGGGCGACTTGATGGTTCCAGCATTTTGATTCCGGCTGCAGCTTCAGCTTGCAATTGACGCACGCGAGCGATCTGGAACTTAAGAGCTTCGATAATTTCAGGTGTAAGCACTCGTTCTTCCAGCATTTCTCGGGTAACACCAAACTGACCTAACTCTTTCAGCGGCAGATACACACGTCCACGATCTAAGTCTTCATCTACATCTCGAATGAAATTTGCTAATTGAAATGCGATACCTAATTTCTCGGCAGCCCCAAAAGCATCTTTATGAAGTGGGCCAAGGATTGGAACCATTTCTAGTCCGATAACCGCGGCCGATCCGTACACATACTCAAGTAAGTCTTCATAGCTTTCATATTCCTGGACAGTTAAATCCATCGTCATCGAATGTAAAAACGCCTCAAAGTGTTCATGGGGGATATCAAAACGATTGACCGTATCAATCAATGCGCGACCTACATGATCTTGGCTGGTACCTTTTTTCAGGTCAGCCAGAACACCGTTTCCCCACCTGCTCAGAACCTCTGCCTTTTCTTCAACACTGAGTTCTGACGCTAAATCATCAACAATTTCGTCGGCATACCGTGCAAATCCATACAGCGCATGAACAAAGGGACGCTTCGCTTTGGGCAACAATAAAGTTGCTAAGTAGTAAGTCTTTCCATGCAAGGCATTGAGCCGCTTGCACTCTTCGTAGGATGCACGAAGATCGGGATCTGTAATCCCTGCAGCGGTTAATTCATCCATTTACTTAACCGGACCCACAATACGTTCTGCTGCAAGACGACCAGAAATCAATACCATCGGCACACCTACACCTGGTTGTGTTCCAGATCCGGCAAAGACAACATTTTCAATTCCGGCAGCCATATTGCGCGGTCTAAATGGACCTGTCTGGAAGAAAGTATGTGCGCTAGCAAATGGTGCACCTTCCTCCATTCCTTGATTTTTCCAATCAAGGGGAGTGGTAACAACTTCAGTTTCAATTGCATCGCCAAAACCTTTGTAGCCACGTTGTTCAAGAGTTTCGACCATGTGATCACGGTAAGGCTTGGTTTGCTTAGTCCAATCAATATCGGCAGTCAGATTTGGGGTAGGAAATAGAACATAGTAAGAAGTCTTTCCTGCTGGAGCCAATGTTGGATCATCAAGTGAAGGAATAGTTACCAGCACGCTTGGATCACTCATCAACTGCTTCTTCTTGATTAATTCGTCAAAGACGCCATCCCATGATTCTCCGAAGTGAATATTGTGGTGAGCAGCAAAGTCGTACTTCTTTGAAGAACCAACCAACATAGTCACACATGAAGGAGAGTAATTAAGGCGCTTAACATTCAAAGGGGTCTTCCCCAATAGATCGCGCCAAGCAACAGGCAGGTCTGGGTTCAAAATAATTGCATCACATTCAATGCGTTGACCATCTTCAGTAATGACCGCCTTTGCGCGACCACTTTTAACATCTACCTTTGACACGGTTGTGCTGTACTTAAATTCAACGCCATGCTTTTGTGCAGCTGCCGCCATTGCGCGTGGAACCGCGTGCATTCCACCCTTAGGGAAGAACACACCATTAACTGAATCCATGTAAGCAATAACCGCGTAAATTGCTAAGGCTTGCTGCGGGCTTACACCGGCATACATCGCCTGGAATGAGTAAACCTTTTGTAATCGTGGATCTTTCATAAACTGATTGACCTTTGGAGAAAGTCGACGGAAACCACCAAGTGCGATCAAGCGCGCAAGGTTGGGAGTCAAAAGATTAAAAGGTGAATCAATGTTGCGATCAATGAAGTCGTTCATTTCATACTTGTACAACTTAGTTACGAAATCTACATAACGTGCATAACCAGCGGCTTCTTCGGGGCTGATCTTGTCTGCGATTTCAGCTTCCATCTGCGCGGTATTTGCGTGAACATCTAATTGAGATCCATCGGCATAAAA
>JBIIQY010000024.1:0-10394 GCA_044341805.1 Candidatus Planktophila sp. | reverse complement strand
AGGAAACGCAATGTCCTTTTTCATGTAGCAGAGCTACTAATTCTGCAGCGCCATCGGTCAAGCGGATTTCCTTTTGGACTTGACCTATGGCATCTTCACCAAGACCCCGAAGCAGTGCAACGCGCGCAACTAGGCTTTGTGCAAAATCGAGTTCACCACGCATGGCTGCATCAGTAATCCGGGCTACCTCATCCAATACTCCGGCCTTTGCGGCTAGTAGTTCGATGGCCTCTTGCTCAATAAAGGTGGAATCAACATCTAATTGAACTAATCGCTTTTGGAAGCTCATCTTCACACCGCGTTAGTGATCGAAAATTCAGTACCCGAGGCCAAGGGTGCTATTACTGTCTGGATGATGTCTGCTGAAATGCCTGAAACTTTCAAGAATATTTCTATGGGATCAGACCCAATTCGGGACAAATCTTCAATGTTTCCTCCGGCTTCAAGAAGTGCACCGGCAATCTGCATTAAATGTTTTGGGTGCAACTTTGCTGAAGTAATTTTAATCGCATGCGAAGTGGGCTTTGTCGACGGAGTTGCAGAAGTTGAAAACACCGCAGCGATATCAACCTCCAAATTAGCGGCTAGAGTATTGAGATCTTCTTCGATAGCGCTTTGATGTGCTGGGTTTAAGGAAATCTGCACGGTTAGTATCAGTCGATCTCTGATGATGATTTGATCGATATCCATCACCGCCACTGAGAAAGGCGATAGCGCTTCAAAAAGGGCATGTGCCAAACCGGGTTTGTCCTGGCCGGTAAGAAGTATTAATCCGGAGAACTGCGCCGAATCCTGGCTAGATGTTGTCATAAGGGGAGTAGGCTATCGTGAATCACTCGCACTTTACGCGAGGTTTGCGCGTGAATGGGCGCTCTAGCCAGTATCTTTTGCATCTATGAGTAGCTCAGTCTTAACTTTGAACGATGTCGCGGTACGCCGAGGCGATCGTCTAATTCTGGGCCCCATCAATTTCTCGATTTCACACGGTGAACGTTGGGTCGTGTTAGGACCAAATGGTGCTGGCAAGTCAACCCTTCTTCAAATCTTAGCAACAAAGATCTTTCCTACGCAGGGGAGTGTCTTTGTTCTCGATAAGCAGATGGGAAAAGTTGACCTCTTTGAGTTAAGAACGCGCATTGGTTTGTGTGGATCTGTGATCGCTGAAGACATTCCGCATGATGAAACAGTTAAGGATGTTGTACTTACTGCTGCCTATGCAATTCTTGGTCGCTGGAACGAAAGTTATGATCTATGGGATGAATCTCGCGCTATGGCGTTGCTGACAAATTTTGGAGTCAGAGAACTTGGTGATCGTCTTTACGGAACGCTGAGTGAAGGTGAAAAAAAGCGTGTTCAAATTTCGCGCGCTCTTATGACCGATCCTGAACTTCTCTTACTAGATGAACCGGCGGCAGGTCTTGATTTGGGAGGCCGAGAAGATCTCTTGCGTCGTTTTGCTAATTTTGCGGCCGATCCTTTGGCACCAGCAACAATTTTGGTAACGCATCACATCGAAGAGATACCTGTAGGAACCACACATGCCTTGTTGATTAAGGATGGGTTAGTTGCAGTTTCTGGCCCAATTGAACAAGTCATTACTTCTGAGCATGTCTCGGCAGTGTTTGGAACCTCGATCACAGTGACTCCAGAATCAGGTCGTTTCTTTGCCCGTGCCTCTATTTGATCAACTCCACCCCGAGTGGCAAAAGGAACTTGAAAGACATAAGGATTTAATTGAAGAAATAGATACCTTCGTGCAGGGACGCGCTATAGCACCCTCGTACGATCTAATCTTTAGAGCTCTGAGCAATCCAATAGCGTCGACCAAGGTAGTTATCTTTGGGCAAGATCCATATCCAACTCAGGGTCATGCCCACGGTCTCGCCTTTTCTGTCGAAGCATCAGTGTCGCCACTTCCGCCGTCACTTCGCAATATTTATAAGGAACTTTATAGCGACCTGGCAATCCTCCGGACGTTAGGTGACTTAGGTGATTGGCAAGAGCAAGGTGTCATGCTGATTAACAGAATCCTCAGTACCGAAGTTGGGCAATCAATGGCCCATAGCAAGTTAGGTTGGCAGGAAGTAACAGAGACAGTTGCACAAGCCCTAGGAAAGAGAAATGTAATTGCTGTGCTTTGGGGAAACACCGCCCTTGAGCTCAAGAAATATTTCAACCCAGAAGATGTTGTTTCATCGGTTCACCCAAGCCCATTGTCGGCTCATCGTGGCTTTTTTGGATCTTCCCCATTTTCACAGGTCAATGCAAAGCTGGTGGCTAAGGGGTTTCAAGAATTAACTTGGTAAACGAAAAGGCCCCCGGTTTCCCAGGGGCCCTTCGCATTAACAGAACTTATCCGAGCCAGGCATTCAATGGCGAAGATAAGAAGTAGATCATGAACAGACCTGATACGAAGTACATCAAAGGATGAACTTCCTTACCACGACCCTGAAC
This sequence comes from Candidatus Planktophila sp., assembly GCA_044341805.1. Taxonomy (GTDB): domain Bacteria; phylum Actinomycetota; class Actinomycetes; order Nanopelagicales; family Nanopelagicaceae; genus Planktophila. The sequence continues at coordinate 7,940 of JBIIQY010000024.1, read as the reverse complement.
TAAGCGGATTACAACATGTGTAATAAATCCTGCGCCGATACCTACTGAGATGTTGTAGGTAAATGGCATCAAGATGATTGTTAGGAAAGCAGGAACGCCGATTCCCAAGTCATCCCAGCTAATGTTCTTGATCTGTGACATCATGAGGAAACCAACGATGATCAGAGCAGGTGTTGCAGCTTCGTAAGGGATAATTGCAACAAGTGGTGCTAAGAAAGTTGTTAGCAGGAATGCAATTCCAGTAACGATTGATGCAAGACCAGTACGTGCACCTTCACCAACACCAGCTGCTGATTCGATGTAGCTTGTATTTGAAGAAATACCAGCAGCACCACCTGCAGCAGCTGCTACTGAGTCAACCAAAAGAATCTTCTGGATGTTATCTACATTTCCATCTTTGTCAGCAAGACCTGATTCGTGACCGATTGCTGTAACTGTTCCGACAGTGTCGAAGAAGTCAGATAGCAATAGTGTGAATAGAAGCAGGATTGCGGCGATCAATGAAACGTTATCAACACTGAAAGCACCAAATAGATCAAATTGTCCGCTGAAATCAAACTCTGGAACAGCTACGACCTCTTTTGGAACCGAAGGAATACCTAATTGCCAACCGCCATCTACGATCGTTGGAGGGTTTCCTGGAGTGAAGTTTGGCTTGATATTAAACATCTGTTGAATACCAATAGCCAAAGCGGTAGCTGATGCGATTCCGATAAGGATTGCACCCTTCACCTTACGAACCATCAGAGCAATAATTAAAAGTGTTCCGAAAACGAAAACAACTGTTGGCCAACCAACGAGGTTTCCATTGACTCCTAGACCTACTGGAACCGGTCCGCTAGCTGTACGACGTACGAAACCCGCGTCAACTAGACCGATAAGTGCGATGAAAAGACCGATACCAACTGAGATCGCGATCTTGATTTGTGGTGGAACCGCCTTGAATACTGCTACACGGAAACCGGTGAGCACCAATACCAAGATGATTAAACCTTCAAGAACAACAAGGCCCATTGCTGCAGCCCATGTCATCTGTGAGGCGATACCAACTGCAACGAAGGTATTGAGACCAAGACCTGTTGCAATTGCAAGTGGATAATTTGCGACCGATCCCATAAGAATCGTCATAACACCAGCGACCAATGCGGTAGCTGCTGCAACCATTGCTGGTGCAGGTGCATCACCACCGAAAAGGAATTGACCGTTTGCATCTGGTGAGTACGCCAAGATGATTGGGTTCAGAGCCACGATGTATGCCATCGTGAAGAAGGTTACGAGTCCGCCTCGAACCTCTTGGGCTACTGATGAGCCTCTTTCCGAGATTTTGAAATATGAATCCAGCATGAAGTAGTGCCTTTCTAATTTTGTTAACGGGGGTGTTTGCGACCCCGTGTGCGATAGGGCGCACAACCCTTGGGAAGACCTTTATCCTATGTGTTACCTGGAAGTAACCCGAGAAACGACTCCTAGAGAAATTGCAATAGATTGCCCAATTAAGAGGGCGAATAAGAGGGTTCCTAACCCCAAGGTGCCACCCAAAAGCCAGCCTGCGACCAATACCGTGCTCTCAATGGCCAATCGGACACGCCCTATGCGTACTCCGGATCGATTATGGATAGCTGTCATTAATCCGTCACGAGGTCCTGGACCCAATCCGCACGTTATGTACAGAGCTGAACCAAAACCAACCATTGCAATTCCGACCAAGCAATAGGCAACGGCTATCAGAAAATTATCTTGTTCTGGAAAAAAAGTTACACCGACCTGAATAGCAGCAGCAATGATTGTGATGTTAGCAAGAGTTCCGAACCCAGGTTTTTCTCTTAGTGGAATCCATAGCAATAAGACAAGGGTGCTAATTGCAAAGGTGGACCAACCCATGGTGATATCAAGCTTGCCTGAAACACCTTGCGCTAAGACAGACCACGGCGCATTCCCAATAGTGCTTTGAATCAGAAGTGAATCACCCAGCCCGAAAATGAAGAGACCAAAGAAAAGCACGCTCACTCGTGAAAAATTTAAATCCCAACGTGATTTCGCAGTCCATGGCGTAAGCGGAACTGTTTTGTGTGGTCGTAAGAATTCTACAAACGGATTCGACATTGAAGGAGTATAATCATCTAATGTTTCCTGGCGCTGGCACAATCATCAATATCATCACAATTATTTCAGGAGCATCCCTTGGAGTTTTGGTTGGAAACAGGATGCCAACCAGAACAAGAACTCTACTGACCGATGTTTTGGGTCTGGTCACCTTATTGGGTGCGGCTTCGGCGCTGATTCCGTTGTGGTCAGACCGATACAACAGCGCCCTGCCTCAGGGTTGGACTTTGCTTGTTGTTCTAGGCTCACTGTTAATTGGTGGACTGATCGGATCTGCGCTAAAGCTTGAAAATAAACTTGATTCACTCGGCGAGAATTTACGTGTTCGATTCAAAGCATCAAGTGAATCTCATTTTGTTGAGGGCTTTGTTGCAGCATCCTTGTTGTTTGCCATCGGACCCCTTGCAATTCTTGGAAGTATTAGCGATGGAATGGGAACGGGCATCGATCAATTGATCCTTAAAAGTACCCTCGACTTCTTCGCTGCTATGGCCTTTGCTACCTCACTGGGTTGGGGAGTTGCGGTCTCTGCATTGCCAGTGGGTATATATCAGGGCGTTTGGACCGTCATTGGATTTGGTTTGGGCGAGATTTTGAGCGGTTACCAAATTGATGCCATGACAATTGTTGGCGGAATCATGTTGATTTGTATTGCGCTGAAGTTGCTCAACATCAAGAGCGTAGCTGTGGGAAATTTACTGCCAGCTCTAGCTATTGCACCGATCTTTGCATTGATTGTTCACAGCTTCTAGAAAGTAGAAGCGTCGATAACGAATCGATACTTCACATCACTAGCAACTGTGCGCTTATAAGCCTCGTTGATGTAATCGGCTTTGATCACTTCAACATCACTTACAATCGAATTCTTGGCACAGAAATCAAGCATTTCCTGAATTTCAGGAATACCGCCAATCATTGAACCCGCGATCGAACGTCTTCCATTGAGTAGCGTTCCCACATGTACCTCGTAAGGCTTTCCAGGCAAGCCGATGACAACCATCGTGCCGTCTAATGTAAGAAGACTGAGATAATCATTAATGACTAACTCTGCACTTACCGTATTGAGAATCAAATCAAAGGTTTTCGAAAGGGGTGCTAAGTTCTTGATGTCTTTCGTGCTGACAAAGTGATGCGCGCCCATGGCGATTGCATCAGATTCCTTACTAGGGGAGTGTGAAAGAACCGTTACTTCAGCTCCCATAGCTACCGCAAACTTCACACCCATATGACCCAGACCGCCGAGTCCCATCACGGCTACCTTCATGCCTGGTTGCACTTTCCAATGCTTGATTGGTGAATACAGAGTGATGCCTGCACACAGCAGAGGTGCAACACCTTCCATCGGCAGGTTGTCTGGAATACGTACTGCATAGTCTTCGTTGATCACAAAGTTGTTTGAGTAGCCACCCATAGCAACAGTAGTTCCATCGCGTTCAAGGCCGTTGTACGTTCCCGTCATTCCCTCAACGCAATACTGCTGCAATCCTTTTTGGCAACTGGCACATGTTCGACAGGAGTCAACAAATACGCCAACTCCGATTTTGTCTCCCACTGCAAACTTGGAAACCTTGTTACCAATCGATGTAACTACACCTGCGATTTCGTGGCCAGGAACCATTGGGAAAATGGCTGGTCCCCATTCTTCGGCTACTTGGTGGATGTCGCTGTGGCAAATACCCGCATAGGAGATATCCAAAGCAACGTCATGCTCGCCCAAATCGCGTCGATCGAATTCATGTGAGACTAAATTTGATTTAGCTGACAACGCTGCATAGCCGCGAGATTTCATAATTACTCCTTGAACGGTAATGGGAGAGAAGAGGTATGAGCCGCGCGCGATACACGAGCAGTAACTTGTCGCATGTGATGTCTGCGGCATAGAACTTCGTAAGCGACTTCAGCACCCGGGGCAACATCCCCGACCACAACTTGCTCGCCTTCAACCACCATAACGCCGCCAACTGTTCGAGCATTATGGGTGGCGCGTGAACCGCACCAGCACAGGGCTTCGACCTGCAAGGTATTTACTCGATCAGCAAGTTCGACAAGTCTGGCTGAGCCGGGGAAGAGTTTTGTTCTAAAATCGGCGAGAATTCCGAAAGCAAAGACATCGATGCCAAGCCCATCAACTACGCGAGCTAATTGATCTATTTGAACGCTTTCATAAAACTGTGCTTCATCGCAAATAATGTAATCGACTCGCTCACCCATAGATAACTTGTCGACAACCATTTTATGAATGTCTAAATCTGGATTAACTTCGATGGCTGGGCTCGAAAGACCTAGGCGAGATGAAATAACCCCTGAACCCGCACGATCCTTGTTGGTGAAAATTAAACCGGTGCGACCGCGACTCTGATGGTTATGTGCAGTTTGCAGAGCTAGCGTGGACTTTCCGCTATCCATGGTTCCGCAGTAGTAAATCAATTCAGCCATGTGGCGCATCTTGCCATAGAGCTAGGAAAATAGCCCCTTATCCCGAAGGGCGGTTTCTAACTGTGATGTTAAAGCTAAGGCTGCATCAACGGAGATGTGCGAGGCATCACGGTAAACCACATATCCGTCTTTTATTGCCGGGCAAATATCGGTGCACAACCAAGTGGTTGGATCAATTTTCTTGAAACCATTGATGATTACGTTTGGGGTCTTTTCAGTTGTGTTGCAATCTTTTATGTTACGAGTAGCTAGGCAGTTTGGTATGTCGCGCAAAGGATGTGGTGTATCGCTTATGTAGAGCAAGTTTTTTGAAGAACCCTGAAGATCGGCAAGCAAACGACGTTGACCCTCGTTCCACCACTGAGCCCTGCTGGAGTAGCCACCCGGCTCGGTAAAGTATTGGAAACTACTTACTATTACAGCAGCTGGTTTCATCTTTTGAATTCTTTTGATTGAATTCTCGCGCCATTTTTCGCATTCAGAATTCTTGTAAGCACCTTGATCAGCACGTGGACTATCAACCGATGAACAGGCAGACTTAGTGAGCGAAGTAAGTTCAAAACCTTTCTCTCTCGCGAGCTTTTCTAGTGTTGGAAACCATTGCGCAGCATGTGAGTCTCCGTATAGAACTATCTTGGTTGCAGAGCCAATCTGGCCATAAGTACAGTCACCAGATTCAGTTTCGCTATAATTAACGTGGCAACCATCCCCATAAACTGCAGGCTTCTCCACTACCTGTCTAAGGTCGAACGAATAGTTAGTTCCTTTGATGTTGATGACAGAAGATGCGGTGGACGCAATTGCCACACCGGCTAATAGTGATCCGGCCGTAGTGATAGCAAAGAATCCATAAATTTTTTTCGCCGGGAAATTGCGATGTCTTAGTGGTTGTTCAATGAATTTGCTCGTGTAATGGGCCAAAAAGATAGTCAAGAGAACGCACAGTGCGGTTTCTCTAATTTGAAGTGGCCGTCCTAAAGCACTGCTCGGAAGGACTAAGGCGGGCCAGTGCCAAAGATACAGTGGATAAGAAATCGCACCCAGCCACTGCATTAATCGGTTGTTGCTGAGATCATTGAAGAACCGCGGCCAAATTGGGATGGTTGCGATCAAGATTGCAGTACCAACAACTGGCAAGAGTGCGTTGACTCCTGGAAAGGCTGTGCTCTCATCGAAACTAAAAGTTCCGACTCCGAGCCCAATTGCACCTATCCACGGAAAGTATCGATTCCGCAAGAATTTATCTGGAATGAACAGAAGTAGTGCACCGACACCAAGTTCCCAAGCGCGAGTTGGGAGAGAGTAAAAAGCCCATATAGGAGCGGCTTGGGTCAGGTAGAGCGAAAACAGGAAAGATGCGCCAGTAACAATCCCAACGCCGTTAAGAATTGCGCGCTTTCCGTATCGCGAGAGAAAAAGAATAAAGATCGGCCATGCAACGTAAAACTGTTCTTCAACAGCTAAGGACCAGTAATGAATAAATGGCGATGGTGTCGCGTCAAGGTTCTGATAATCATTTTCCCACCATGCAAAAAGATAATTGGAAACGTAGGCAGCGGCTGCGAATAAATCTCGCCCGAGCGCATCCCGCGTGATTGCTGGCAGAACAAAGAAGCCGACTATTGCGGTGACGAATAGCACAAAGACCGAGGTAGGCAGCAGACGTTTAATGCGTCGCTGGTAGAACTCGCTTAAATCTAATCGACCAGTTTTATCGATTTCACGGATGATCAACCCTGTTATCAAATATCCCGAAATGACATAGAAAATATCCACGCCTATGAAACCACCTGGGACCAGATGAGCATGATAGATAGTTACAAGGAGCGCGGCTACTGCACGCAATCCCTGTATTTGGAGGATACGCATTGCTAGGAAACTACCAGCGATGTAACCGGAATCTCTGGATATTTCTGATTGAGTCTTTCTCGTCCTGGAAGTCCACTAATCTCAAGCAAAGCAAGTACATGAGTTACCTGACCACCGAGTCGTTGAATCAACTCGATAGCCGCACCGATTGTTCCACCCGTGGCCAACACATCATCAATGAGCAAAACCTTAGAACCCGGTGCCACCGCATCAATATGTACTTCTAAGGTATCGACGCCGTATTCAAGACCGTAGCTCTCGGAGATTGTTAAGTGCGGCAACTTTCCTGCTTTTCGAATCGGGACAAAGCCACTTCTTAATTGATTGGCAACCGCCGAAGCGAAGATGAAACCACGTGCTTCAATGCCGGCAACCAGTGTTGATGAATCCGCAAATGCCGCAAATTTTTCTGTGATTGCGATGAAAGCTTCGCCATGTGCGAGCAATGGGGTGATGTCTTGAAAACGTATCCCTGGTTTTGGATAGTCGGGAATTTCACGGATGAGCGATAGTGCGTCATCTATTTTCATGTGTCCGAGAGGGGACTTGAACCCCTAATCCCTTGCGGGAACTAACACCTCAAGCTAGCGCGTCTGCCAATTCCGCCACCCGGACTAAGTGATAGGAAAGGATAGCAATTGGGTGCAAGAATAGCGAAATGACTACTACACATAGCGAACTTGAACTTGAAGCCATCCGAATCTGCCAGGAGTTAATTCGAATTCCAAGCGTTAACTTTGGAGAGGGTAAGGGCGATGAAAAGGCGGTTGCCGATTACATCGCTGCGTTGTTGTCTGAAGTAGGAATCGAACCAACAATTTATGAATCCGCTCCAGGTCGTTGCAACGTGATCGCGCGAATTAAAGGAAGTAATACAGAGCGTCCAGGATTGGTTGTTCACGGACATATCGATGTTGTTCCAGCCAATGCAGATGATTGGTCTGTAGATCCATTCTCGGGTGTTATCAAGGATGGATTTATTTGGGGCCGAGGCGCAGTTGATATGAAAAATATGGACGCAATGATTCTTGCAACGGTGAGAGATTGGAAACGTACTGGTTATGTTCCGGAGCGCGACATAGTTTTAGCTTTCTTTGCTGATGAAGAGGCTGGCAGTATTTACGGTTCTCATTACATGGTTAAAAATCATCCAGAGGTTTTCGCTGGCTGCACGGAGGCAGTTTCAGAAGTCGGTGGTTTCTCAGTGACAGTCACAGGTGGAAAGCGCTTGTATTTGATTGAAACCGCTGAAAAGGGAATTCATTGGATGAGACTGACCGCAGAAGGTCGTGCAGGTCACGGTTCCATGATGAATGATGACAATGCCATCACTCGACTTTCCGAAGCAGTTGCCAAGATTGGACGATTTGAATGGCCACAGCGCTACAGCAAAACGGTAAAAGCGTTTTTTAAGCGAATTGCCGAAGAGACGGGTAAGCCGTACAACGAAGAAGATCTGCGCCCATTGTTGAAGGAGATTGGTTTTGCTTCAACGATGATTGGCGCGACACTTCAAAATACAGCTAATCCAA
>JBIIQY010000023.1:0-10476 GCA_044341805.1 Candidatus Planktophila sp. | reverse complement strand
GTGCGCCAATCAGTTGAGACAACATTCATTTTGCTAGCTGGCAGGGCTTGTGGAATTCCATGTGCGCCAGATTTTTTGTTGCGGGATTTGTAGTTCCAATTACTTTCCTTGGTCCACAAGCGGTTTAAGCATTTGTACTCTTTTTCGGTAAAGCCGTACTCATCCATCAAGATGCTTCGGGCAACCTTCTTGGCACCGATTGGTGTTCGGGCTAATTCGACCTGGCGGCTAACGGCCGAGACCAAAGCCAACTGAGTCGAAAAGATCGCACCAGATGCGCTGGCGGATAGGTCATCTTCGGAAAAGAGAAATTCGGTGGTTCCGGGCTCGACAACTGCGGCGCTCTTTTGAACTTCCAATTCGACGCTGGAGGTCAATGAGAGTTCAAGTGCGTTGGCCGCTGGTAGCAAGGTGGCAACCAAAAGCAGGGAGGATGAGATGCCAAGGATGGCAACCGATCTAGCTGACTTCGACTTCATACCGTGACTCCTTTCCTCTTCTACTCACCCGCCGGTACTCACCCACGGTTTCCTGCCATGGCCAATCAGCCTCAAATGAGGCTCATAGACTTAAGGGGAATGCCTTTAAGGTGCCTTAGATAGGGCTCATCGGCAAATCAAACTGTGCGGAAGTCGGAAATTCTCAGGAAATTAGAATGCTGTGGATAGGTAAAACCGCAGGTCAGATAGGGTAATGTCCGATATGTCCGAAATGTGACTGTGAGATAGATTCTGGCCCTTTTGGAGCCATGTCGCTACCGGGCTATTCATATTGACCTGCTCGTAAACTCGCGGGTTAATTGCCGGCGGGACCTTCGAGCATTTCAGTTACCAAGGCCGCGATCGGCGAGCGCTCGCTTCGGGTCAAAGTCACATGGGCGAAGAGTGGATGGCCCTTCAAAGTTTCGACCACCGCGACCACACCGTCATGGCGACCGACCCGAAGGTTGTCTCGCTGGGCAACATCGTGGGTCAGAACGACGCGGGAGGCGGTTCCAATTCTGGACAGGACGGTCAGTAGGACTCCCCGTTCCAGCGACTGGGCCTCATCGACGATCACAAATGAGTCATGCAAAGAGCGGCCGCGGATATGGGTCAGGGGCAGAACTTCGATCAGGCCGCGATCGATGATTTCATCAATGACGGGTTGGCTGACAAGAGCGCCCAAAGTATCAAAAACCGCCTGGGCCCAAGGCGACATCTTTTCGCCCTCAGAACCTGGAAGGTATCCCAGCTCTTGGCCGCCAACTGGATAGAGCGGACGGAAGATAACGACCTTTTTGTGAAGACGTTTTTCCATCACCGCTTCAAGTCCGGCGCACAAAGCAAGAGCGGATTTTCCGGTTCCGGCCCGGCCACCTAAAGAAACGATTCCGATGTTTTCATCGAGCAAGATGTCCAAAGCAATTCGCTGTTCGGCGCTGCGACCATGCAGACCAAAAGCTTGGCGATCACCGCGGACTAATTTCAACTGCTTGCTTTCGGTGACTCGGGCCAGGGCTGATCCTTTTTCAGAATGCAAGACCACACCTGTGTGCACCGGCAATTGGTGGGCGGCTTCATGATCAGCAAAATCGCCGGCGTACAAATCATCGATGACACTGTGGCTGACATCTAACTCTTCGATTCCGGTCCAGCCGCTACTAGAGACAAGCTCTGCTAAATACTCTTGGGCCTCAACACCTACCGAAGATGCTTTGACTCGAAGTGGCAGATCCTTGGTTACAAGGACGACTTCTTTTCCATCTGACATTAAGTTCTTGGAGATCGCAAGGATTCTGGAATCATTGGTGCCATCGCGCAAGAATCCATGTGGCAAGGTCGAAAGATCAGTGTGGTTGAGCTCAACTGAAAGGGTTCCGCCTTCTGGCGTTATGGTCAGCGCTTTATCAAGTCGACCATGGGATACCCGTAGATCATCTAGAGCGCGAAGGGCGGCACGGGCAAAGTAGCCCAATTCAGGGTGATCTCGCTTGGTTTCTAGCTCTCCGATAACTGCGATCGGGATGATGACTTCATGTTCGGCAAATCTGTAGAGCGCCCCGGGGTCTGCGAGCAAAACGCTGGTATCTAAAACAAAGGTTTTCTTAGCTTTTTGACCCTTAGCAGCCAATGCTTGCTCCTAGATTTAATTGTTGTCGCCGGAAAGTGCTTCGGATAAGTGAAAAGGTAGAACCGAAAGCAGGCAATTTTGTGCAGACACGCGAGATCGAAAAGTTAAATCTTGGTATCGATTTATGAACCGAAACGACGTTGTCTCACAGAGTAAGAACGAAGTGCGCGAAGAAAATCTAGGTGGCGGAAATCTGGCCAGTAAGCCTCGCAGAAGTAAAACTCGGATAACGCACTTTGCCATAACAAGAAGCCGCCAAGACGTTGCTCGCCGGAGGTTCGAATCAATAGTTCTGGATCGGGCTGACCTGCGGTGTATAAGAATTTAGAAATATCTTCAGCGGTTAACTTCTCATGTGCATCCTTGATTGAATGACCCGCGGCTTCTTCTTCGCTCAAGTAATTCTTAACTGCATCAACAATTTCGCGGCGGCCACCATAACTAATGGCCACATTGACTTCGACCCCATCATTTCGGATTGGCTTTAGCGAACTGAGCTTTTCTTCAAGCCATGGTGGAAGCAAGTCGAGTGCCCCCACCGCTTTGATATTCCAGCGACCTGTTGCGGCAAGTTCATCAACGGTCTTACCGATGATAACTAGTAGCTCATCAATTTCTTCTTGCGAGCGTTTGAAGTTATCAGTTGATAACAACCACAGCGTTACAACCTTTACTTGGGCATCATCACACCAACCTAAGAAATCAATGATCTTGTTTGCGCCCGCTTTGTGGCCGTGGGGATCATTGTCTGTCGGATTGGATTTTGCCCAGCGACGATTTCCATCAAGAATCACACCAACATGTTGAGGGGTCTTTGAAAAATCTAAAGACCTGACCAGACGCCACTCGTACAGTGGGTAGATCAGCGATTTAGCTGCCTTACGAATACTGTCGAACAACTCTGCGCTCCGCAGCAATAGATGCAAATGGAAGTGTGCCGGCCAAAATGAGCCAGATGACCTTCTTTAGGGGCCAATGCGCTTTGACTGAAAACTGAATCGCAACAAGTACATAGGCTGCATAAACCCAACCATGTACAAATGGAATCCACGCAACTGCGGACTTCCAATCAGGATTATCAAATAGGTACACCACAGGCAGATCTACGAACCACAAAAGTAAGGACATTACGCCGGCGACAATGGCCATAAATCTAAATCTCTTCACTGAGCTGCTCATGGGGTAACTCTACGGCGATAGAAGGGTAGATACAGCACTACTGCCGCCATAAGCCACCAAATAACCACGTAAGAAATGTGTTGCCAGTAATACCCCGGAATCTTGGGGTTAATCTTTTCCTCAGTTACCCGGGTGCGCTGCAAATTCTGGCCATCGCTAGCTTCGGATCGGGCCTGGATATAGCCGTCATATAAATCTAAATCGGTTAACCCAACAACAACTGCGCTATCTAATCTAGAAATAATGCCTGGAAGATTGTCGGCGCGGTCTGCGAATTGGCTGGCAACTAAGACGCCTTCGACATCAATGTTCATTGATTGTTGAATTTCTGGGTTAAGCATTCGATCTGACCACAAACCTCGTACAACCAAAATTGCTGATCGCTCATCTACTTGGGCTAGTGCGACCTCCCAATCGGCGACAACACCATTTCCATCCTCTTGATTCGGCGCTCTGAAATTTGCGATGTATTTTCCAGTTAAGGAAACGGTTCGATTAAATGCTTGTTCCCCCAGGGCTTGTCGAGGTTGCGCAACTGTTTGCAAGGGAACGACTTTTGTGTCAATTGTTCGAGCGACTTTCAAACTTTCCTGTAAATCTGCAGCGCGCTGAAGCTGCCAAAAACCTAGTCCAACAAAAAGCACCGCAATAGCAAGTACTGCAACACCTCGGAAAATCCTGGTAAGAAGATTATTCCTTTGAGTCATCGCTTCGATCTATGCCCATGAAGCGCTTGTAAAAACTGCGCATCAAAAAGACAACAACGATAAGCAGGATTCCGACCGTTAATGAGCCGGCTGATCCCATAAATATTTGTTCTTCTTGTTCCATGCGATAATCATGTCATGCAAAACCCAGATGCGTTCAACTATGAAGAGCGATACGGGGCTGCCAAAGCCACACGCTGGCCGGCAATAGCCCTCGTTGTTGCAATTCTGGGAATTGGTTGGCTGATGTGGTCGGCGTGGTATCACTCCAATCCACCGCTTCGATCTCAGCTTGTCTCATTCACAATTACTGATGATCGCTCGGCCTCGGTGCGCTACTTCATTGAAAGAGAAGACAGCAATCAAGTCGTGGTGTGCACCTTGATTGCCCGCGACTTTGATAAGAATGTTGTTGGTCAGATTGATCAAGAAATCCCTGGGGGAAAATCCAAGGTTGAACTAGTTACCGATGTTCCTACGCGTAGCGAAGCGGTCAATGCCGATGTATCCAGTTGTCGCACCAAGTAAGTAGCCAGTACCGTTACCTCTTATGACACAGACATGGTTAACCCAAGAAGCCGCAGATCGCTTGCGTGCTGAACTTGCCCAGCTCGAGGGACCAGGTCGCAAAGAGGTCACAGCAAAAATTGAAGCCGCACGTGCCGAAGGTGACTTAAAAGAAAACGGTGGCTACCACGCAGCACGTGACGAGCAAGGAAAAATGGAAGCGCGTATTCGCCAACTAAAGCAAATGTTGGAAAACGCCCACATTGGAACTCCGCCAGCCAGCGCAGATGGAAAAGTCGGTGCAGGAATGGTTGTCACTGCAATTATTGCAGGCGATGAAATGAAATTCTTAATCGGTTCACGTGAAATTTCATCAGGTGATCTTGATGTTTACAGTGAAAAATCTCCACTGGGTGCCGCGGTGCTAGGCCAAGAAATTGGTGCAAAGGTTTCTTACACCGCACCTAATGGTCGCGAAATCTCAGTAGAAATCGTTGCCGCCGAGTTCTATCTTTAAATCAGTTTGAGTAGTTTTTGTACTTTCGAATACTCAAAGGAATAAAGATCGCCATCAAGATAACCATGTAGAGAAGTGAAGTCTCTAATGGATGCTGGCTTGGCCACGAGCTGGCAGTTGCACCAAACTCATTTTTCAGGCCAAACAACTGACGGCAAGCCGCAACCATCGTTGAAACTGGATTCCATTCTGCAAAGTACTGCAATGCTCTAGGCATTCCGGTAGTTGGCGCAAAAGCGTTTGATAAGAAGGTCAGCGGAAAAGTAACCAAGAAGCCGACGCTTTGAACTGTACGGGCTTCTTTAACTGAAAGGCCAACCAAGATTCCGATCCATGACAGTGCGTAGCCAAACATAAACAGGAATACGAATGCCAAAGTAGTTTGAATAATTCCTGAAGTTGGACGCCAGCCCACTGCATAACCTGCACCGGCCATCACTGTCAGAACCAAGATATTGAGCAATGCATCGCCAAAAGTGCGACCGATAATCACCGCGCCTCGTGAGATTGGAAGTGATCTAAATCGATCGATCAAACCCTTTTTCATATCTTCAGCTAAGCCAATAGCAGTAGATGCCAAAGTAAATGCAACGGTCTGCACGAAGATTCCTGGCATTAATAGCTGTACATATCCGCCAGGTTGACCTGTATCAATTGATCCACCAAAAACATAACGGAACAAAAGCACAAACATAACTGGCTGAATTGTTGAGAAAACAAGCAGTTCTGGAACCCGAGCCAATTGAAGTAATTGGCGCTTAGTAATGACTAACGTATCAAGGATCGCATTTTTCATTTCTTGCCGCCTCTCTTCTTTTTGGCTACTGGTTCTTCGACTGTTTCTTCGGCTACGTGACCTGTTAATGAAAGAAATACGTCATCTAACGATGGTCGCTTCAAACCGATATCTAATGGGTGGATATTGGAATCATCCATTGCCCGCAACGCCTCCATCAGATCCTTAGATCCATGAAGTACTGGAGCACTTACAGTGCGGTGATCAACGTGTGTTGCATGGCCACTAATCTTTGCCACAATCTGATTGGTCTTATCTAAATCTGCTGGCTCAACCGTAATTTCTAGGCGTTCGCCGCCAACCTGCTTCTTTAAAGCATCTGATGTACCGCGCGCAATAACTGTTCCGCGATCAATCACAGCGATTTCATCAGCTAGTTGATCGGCTTCTTCCAAGTACTGTGTTGTTAAAAGCAGAGTTACTCCGCCTTTAACTAGCTCTTGAATCACGCCCCACATATCTTGGCGACCGCGTGGATCCAAACCAGTAGTTGGCTCATCTAAAAAGAGAATCTTGGGCTTAACAATTAAAGATGCCGCTAAATCAAGGCGACGGCGCATTCCACCCGAATAAGTTTTAATGGGACGACGTGCAGCTTCAGTTAAATCAAAACGCTCTAGTAATTCATTTGCGCGATCAATCGAGCTTTGTCGACCTAAGTGATACAGACGACCAAACATCACCAAGTTATCCCAGCCAGTTAATGTTTCATCTACAGCTGCATACTGGCCTGATAAACCAATTTGTTCGCGAACCTTGTCTGGATGCTTGATTACATCAATACCTGCAATTGTTGCTGATCCAGAATCTGGCTTAAGCAGAGTTGCGAGAATTCTCACAGTTGTAGTTTTACCTGCACCATTTGGTCCAAGTACGCCTAAAACAGTGCCTTCTTCGACATCTAAGGACAAATCGTTGAGTGCTTTGACCTCGCCATTGCGATAGGTCTTTACTAAGTGTTCGGCTATTACTGACTTCACGGAGTAACCTTACCTTCATGTCTACTGAGAATCCTACAAATCAAGGTACTAGCCAATTATCTCACAAAGAAATTATGGTGATTTTGGGTGGCTTGATGATGGGAATGTTCTTAGCTGCCCTTGATCAAACCATCGTCTCAACTGCCCTTAAAAGCATCGTTGAGGAATTTGATGGCTTGAATCATTACACCTGGGTCGTCACTGCGTACCTGTTAACTTCAACTGCATCTACTTTGTTGTACGGAAAAATTTCAGATATTTATGGGCGACGAATTGTTTTCCAATTTGCAATCATTGTTTTCTTAATAGGTTCATTCCTTGCAGGTGCATCACAAAATATGGAGCAGCTCATTGCTACTCGTGCACTTCAGGGCTTAGGTGCTGGTGGCCTAATGGCGCTTACATTTGTGATTATCGGTGACATTATTTCGCCACGCGAACGTGGTCGTTATCAGGGTTACTTTGGCGCAGTCTGGGGTTTGTCCTCAGTTGCCGGACCACTACTTGGTGGCTTTTTCTCAGACCGCGGCGAAATTCTGGGAGTCAGCGGTTGGCGTTGGATTTTCTACATCAATATTCCAATAGGAATTGCTGCATTGATTATTACCTCTGCCGTTCTTCACCTTCCAAAAAGCAAGCGTGAGCACTCGATTGATTATCTAGGCGCGCTTTTGATGGTCTCTGCAGTTACTTTGGTTCTACTTTCATTGGCTGTTTATGGACCACAAAATGGCTGGGGAGATTCACGAACAATTTCCTTCTTAATCATCGGAATCATTTTGACCGTTTTCTTCCTGATGTGGGAAAAACGTGCCAAAGAACCAATCCTTCCGCTTCATCTCTTTAAGAACCACACCTTTTCACTAACTTCTTTATTGGGAGGAGTAATCGGTGCCGGAATGTTTGGTGCGATTGTGATGCTTCCGCTCTACCTTCAGGTCGTTAAGGGAGATACTGCAACAACAGCTGGACTGAAATTGATTCCTTTGATGCTCGGAATCGTCACGGCATCGATTATTTCCGGAAAGCTTATTTCAAAGCATGGTCAGTACAAGCGCTTCCCTATTGCTGGAACCGCGCTTATGACAATTGGTATCTTGTTGATGACCCGCTTACAGATTGATACACCATTCTGGCAGATCGCAATTTATTCAATCTTTGTCGGAGCAGGTCTTGGTCTTTCGATGCAGACAATTGTTATTGCCCTTCAAAACTCAGTTGATTTCAAAGATATGGGCGTTGCAACAAGTTCAAATACTTTCTTCCGCTCGCTTGGGTCTGTTTTCGGAACTGCAATCTTTGGAAGTATTTTGACTAACCGCGTTAGCCATTACCTGCAAAGTAATTTTCAAGAATTAGCAGCAAGTAACCCCGCCGCGGTAAAGGGTTTTGATATGTCAAAGCTTGAAGGAATTAGTAACAACACTGCAGTCCTTAAGACTCTGCCACCAGAGATTCAGGCAACTGCGCTTAATGCCTTCGTTAACTCATTTCACATTGTTTTCTGGGCGGCCGCGCCAATTACTGCGATCGGCTTCTTCTTAGCGCTCAAGCTTCGTGAGGCTCCACTTCGTACAAGTCAGGAGTATGCAGCAGCACGAGAAGAGGCGGTTGGAGAGTCACTGGGTTGATCCGTTCACCATTTAGGGATTTACCCCGCGAAGTTTCATCACTTGTTGCCGCATCCTTCTTTGTTGCTGTTGGTTTCGGCATCGTTATGCCGGCGATTCCGGTCTTTGCAAAATCTTTCGGAGTTAACAACGCCGCAATCGGAGTAATGGTTTCAGCCTTTGCGATCACACGTTTTGCTTCGGGTTTAATCTCTGGAGTTCTAGTCGATAAATTTGGCGAAAGAGCCGTGTTTTCAACAGGAATCTTTATGGTTTCTGCCTTCACATTCTTGGCAGGAATATCGCAAAGCTACGAACAATTACTGTTCTTTAGAGCAGCTGGTGGTCTCGGTTCATCAATGTTTTCCGTTGCTGCAAGTTCAGTAATCCTGCGCTCTGTTAGCGATTCACAACGTGGACATGCACAGTCGGTGTATCAAGGCTCATTCATTGTCGGAGGAATCGCAGGCCCTGCAATTGGTGGAGTTCTATCGCTGATTTCATTACGTGCACCATTCTTTGTTTACTCAGTCCTTTTGTTGATCTCGGGTCTAGTGGCGCTAATTTTCCTCAAGGGTGATTCGATTGGTGCAAAGGTAAAGAACAGCTCTGCTGAACCTGCAACAACTATTCGTGAAGCTCTTGCGATGCCGCCATACAGAATTGCACTTGTCTTAGCATTCATCGGAGCGTGGGTTTTCTTTGGAATGCGCGCATCAATTCTGCCCGTCTTCGTTACAGAAGAGTTAGATTCTACAACTGCAATCGTTGGGTATGGTCTAGCAATTTCAGCGATGGTGCAAGGAGCAATACTTCTGCGCGCTGGGCGTTATTCAGATACAAAAGGCCGTCGAGCTGCGTCGATAATCGGTGCCAACATCGTTTTAGTAGGAATCTTGGTTTTAACTTTTGCGATAAATCCTCTGATGTACATTCTTTCGATGATCATCCTGGGCTTCGGTGGGGCTTTTCTTTCAATCACACCAGCCAGCATTGTTGGCGACATCATCAAGGGCAAGGGCGGCAAGGTAATCGCAGTATTTCAAATGGCAGGTGATGCGGGAATGATCTTTGGCCCAATCATTATTGGTTGGATCTCGGATGTTTACTCATATCGAACCGCTTTTGGAGCTTCAGCGGTTATCTTCTCAATTGCTTTGATTCTGGTCTATCGAATTCCAGAGACCAGAAATGTCGAAGGGCCCCAGGTTAATAACCTGAAGCCCCTCGATGAAGATCTCTGATTGGTTAAATCTAACTAGAGTTAGATCTAATTAGTCATTTCCGCGCAAGATTGAAAGAACGCGTAGAACCTCTAGGTACAACCAAACGATTGTCACCATAAGTCCAAAAGCTGCTCTCCATGACTCGTTCTCTGGAGCACCAGCTGCAATTCCCTTTTGAATTGAATCAAAATCAAGGATCAAGAAGAAGGCTGCAAGAACCATTCCGCCTGTTGCAATGATTAGTCCAAATCCACCAATGCTGTAAATGCTTGTTCCGGTGATGAATGAAGACACCAATGAAACAACAGCAAGTACTAGGTAACCGATGAGCGCTGTCATCAATACCTTTGTGAACTTAGGTGTTACGCGAATGCGTCCGCTCTTGAAAGCAAACAACATTCCAGTAAATGCACTGAGTGTTACCAAGATTGCTTGGCTAACAATTCCGTCGTACATGGTGTTGTACATGTTGCTGATTGTTCCAAGAGCTAAACCTTGGAAAGCAGCGTATGCAATTGCCATTGCTGGCTTAACTGTCTTGCTAAATGAGTTAACCATTGCAAGTGCGAATCCACCAAGGAAGCCGAGCAGTAGCGCTCCACCACCAAGGTCAAGTGACCATGCAACCGCGCCAACAGTTACCAATACTGCGAACATAATCGCTGTGCGAGTGACAACATCATCAATCGTCATGCGACCTGTGCGTAATGATGACGCTGCAGGTGTGTTGTACAAATTCTCTAGCGCTGCTGGGTCTGAGTTAATTGTGCTCGGATCGAATGCAGCGTATCCACGCTGATTAAACGCCCGTCCAAGAACAGGGTTTGAACTGCGCATATCTT
>JBIIQY010000080.1:0-2926 GCA_044341805.1 Candidatus Planktophila sp. | reverse complement strand
GGAATTGTTCTGACGAAGTTAGATGGCAGCGCAAAGGGTGGCGTCGCACTGGCAATCGAGGCCGAACTAGGCATCCCGATCAAATGGATTGGCACAGGGGAGTCCGAGACCGATTTTGCCCCCTTTAACGCTCAGAGCTACATAGCCGGCCTGTTGGCGTAACCCAGATGTAACACAATCCTTGGTTTTGTCACCAACCTGAAACCAAGTGATCCCTTCTTTGTAACTGCCCCGATAGATGGTTTACCCATCTCAAAGGCGAGAAATTTCTCGAAATTACTTAGGTGGTCTCTCATGGAGGAAGTTGTAATAAATTCAGGCGATACGGCGTGGATGTTAATTAGTACAGGACTTGTCGTTCTGATGATTCCGGGTCTTGCACTTTTCTACGGTGGAATGGTTCGCGTTAAGAGTGTTCTCAACATGATGATGATGTCATTTGGTGCACTTGCGGTTGTTTTTGTTCTATGGATTGCATTTGGTTTTTCAATGGTTTTTGGAGAATCAGTAGGTGGCAGAGGACTGATCGGAGATATTGGCCAGTTCACATTTTTGAATGGCCTAGATAATTCAACCGCACTGATCGGAACTATCCCTGCTGCAGTGTTTATTGCTTTCCAAGGAATCTTCGCAGCAATCACCGTGGCTCTCATTTCAGGTTCGATTGCAGATCGCGCAAAGTTTGGCGCGTGGATGGTTTTTGCCGGAATTTGGGCAACACTTGTTTACTTCCCAGTTGCACACTGGGTATTTGCCTTTGATGATTTTGTTGCAAAAACTGGTGGTTGGATAGCAAACGACTTAGGTGCGCTGGACTTTGCCGGTGGTACCGCGGTTCACATCAATGCTGGTGCAGCCGGTTTAGCTCTTGCATTCATTCTTGGAAAGCGTGTTGGCTTTGGAAAGGTCCCGATGCGTCCACACAGCTTGCCTTTGGTGATGCTTGGGGCAGCACTTCTTTGGTTTGGTTGGTTTGGGTTCAATGCAGGATCAGCGATTGCATCAAATGGAACTGCAGGTCTTGCACTTCTTAACACAATCGGTGCAACCACTGCAGCAGTTCTAGCTTGGTTACTAGTTGAAAAACTTCGTGATGGCCATGCAACAAGTCTTGGCGCGGCCTCTGGTGTAGTTGCAGGTCTTGTCGCAATCACTCCAGCATGTGCTTTTGTTGGCGCAAGTGGCGCGCTCTTGATTGGTGCTATTGCTGGTGGGCTTTGCGCCCTTTCAGTCGGGCTCAAATTCATGCTGGGCTACGACGATTCTCTAGATGTTGTAGCGGTTCACCTTGTAGGTGGAATCGTTGGAACAATCATGATCGGCTTTGTTGGTGTTGACGTTGGCTTATTCAATGGCGGCGGTACCGAGCAACTCGTTAAGCAGATTGTTGGAGCAGCAGCTGTCCTTGTGTATTCATTTGTAGCAACATTGATAATTGGAAAGATTGTAGATCTGACAATTGGATTCAGAATCACAGAAAATCAGGAGCTCACGGGTATCGACATTGCAATACATGCCGAGCCTGCTTATGAGTTATCAGACAATAGTCAAGGTAGCGTCTTTGAATTCTCGAGAGGGCAATAACAATGAAACTTATAACCGCAATAATTAAGCCATTCAAGTTAGAAGATGTAAAAAATGCGCTTCAAGGCGCAGGTATAACTGGAATGACAGTTTCAGAAGCCAGTGGATTCGGGCGTCAAGGTGGACACACCGAGGTATATCGGGGTGCTGAATACACCGTAGATCTAATTCCAAAGGTGCGCGTTGAGGTACTTGTCAATGACAACGATGCGGAGGCGATAGTCGATGTGATTGTTAAGGTGGCTTCGACTGGCTCAATAGGTGATGGAAAGGTTTGGACATCACCGGTTGACCAAGTTATTCGTGTTCGCACTGGAGAACGAGGCGCTGAAGCAATTTAGTACGGGTTGAAGTACTCTTCGGTTCTTATGTTTGAGTCACTGACATCGCGCTTTAGTGGTGCCTTTTCATCGCTGCGCTCAAAGGGCAAGATATCTACATCAGATATCGAAACTACCTGTCTAGAGATTCGACAAGCACTTCTTGAATCAGATGTGGCTTTGTCGGTTGTTGATGATTTCATTGCTGATATTCGTCAAAAATCGCTAGATGCGTTACCCACGTTGCAATCAGGCAGTAATCAAGCAAATGCGATCTTTGAAATCGTTAATGCAAGCTTGATTGAAATTCTTGGGGGACAGGCACGCAGAGTTCGCTTTGCTAAGAATCCGCCAACGGTGATCATGCTTGCAGGTTTACAAGGTGCGGGTAAAACAACTTTGGCTGGAAAGCTTGCAAAGTTTTATGCCGATCAAGGTAATACACCTTTACTTGTTGCTTCAGACTTACAACGCCCTAACGCTGTTACGCAGCTGCAAGTTGTTGGTGAATCAGTCAATGTTCCAGTCTTTGCACCAGAACCTGGCAACGGCCAAGGAAATCCGGTAAAGGTTGCAAAAGACGGTATCGAGTTTGCAAAGTCGAAGATGTACAACATGGTTATTGTCGATACCGCTGGACGTTTAGGTCTCGATGAAGATTTGATGAAGCAAGCTTCCGATATTCGTGATGCCATTAATCCAGATGAAATCTTGTTTGTTGTCGATGCAATGATCGGACAGGATGCGGTCAGAACATCACAAGCTTTCTTGGATGGCGTGGGTTTTGATGGAGTAGTTCTGACAAAGCTCGATGGCGATGCCCGTGGTGGTGCTGCTTTGTCAATCGCGTCTATGACTAAGCGCCCAATCATGTTTGCTTCAACCGGTGAAAAATTGCACGAGTTTGATATTTTCTATCCAGAGCGCATGGCTTCTCGTATCTTGGGTCTGGGCGATGTTGCAACACTGGCCGAACAAGCAAAGAAAGCATTCGATACAGATACTTCGGCAAAGCTTGAAGC
>JBIIQY010000003.1:0-34827 GCA_044341805.1 Candidatus Planktophila sp. | reverse complement strand
CGGTTCTGCCACCACAAACTATTGGTAATGACGTTCGCGTGATTGCCTACCAAGAGATGTTGCCGCGTACCCCTGAATCACAAGAGTTGATTCATAATGTTCGAAATGTGGATTCACCTGATGGAACTTTGGTGGGTGGTGTTGCCGCCGATTACACAGATTCCCAAGATGGAATTTCTCGAACATTGCCGTGGGCACTTGCTTGGATTGTGCTCAGTGTTCTGGTTCTTATCTTCATCTTTACAGGGTCAATCATTCTTCCTATCAAGGCTGTGATTCTGAATTTCCTTTCGCTGGGTGCAACTATGGGAGCGCTCACGTGGATTTTTGTTGATGGAAATATGCAATGGCTAGTCGGTGCATTTACGGTTACCGGAACGCTTGATACCTCAATTGTTATTTTGATTGCCGTCGTTGTGTTCGGACTTTCTATGGACTACGAATTGTTCTTGCTCTCACGTATTCGCGAAGAACACCTTGCCGGTAAATCAAATGTTGAATCAGTAGCAATAGGCCTGCAGCGATCTGCACGAATTATTACTGCTGCCGCAGTCTTGCTAGCAGTTGTCTTCGGTGCTTTCGTAACTAGTGGTGTCACATCAATTAAGACGATGGGCTTTGGTGTTGCTTTGGCCGTTATGTTGGATGCGACCATTGTTCGTGGCCTATTGGTTCCAGCTTTGATGCGTCTATTTGGTGAAAACAACTGGTGGGCACCTAAGTGGATGCAGCGATTTACCTTGCGCCACTAATCTCGCGTACCCTTAGGCCATGGATTTAATCGCTTCCCTGCAATGTGCAGATCAGCCTGGCATCGTTCATGCCATGACTTCTGCTGTTCTTAACTGCGGTGGAAACATTATTGAGAACCAACAGTTCACTGATCCCACAACTAATCAGTTTGTAATGCGTACTCGCTTCGAAACTTCACAAGGAATCGACGGCGCGCAAAAGAGTTTGAATGAAGGTCTTTCAAAGTTCAATCCTTCTTTACACATTCGACAAACTGCACAAAAGCCTCGTGCTTTGGTGATGGTTACAACCGAAAGTCACTGCTTGCGTGACCTGTTGTACCTTGAGGAACTTGGTGAACTCAACATTGAAATTCCTTTGGTGATTTCTAACCGAGAAGAGCTACGTTCTTTAGTTGAATCTCACGGAGTTAAATTCTTATTTTTGCCCGTGACCGCAGAGACAAAGGCATCACAAGAGGCAGAGATTCTGAAACAGATCCAGGCGCTCAAGATTGATTTTGTAGTCTTGGCTCGTTACATGCAGATTCTCTCCCCTGATTTCTGCAACACAATGCCCGGAAAAATTATCAATATTCATCACTCCTTCTTACCAGGATTCAAGGGTGCCAAGCCTTATCACCAAGCGCATGAGCGCGGCGTAAAAATCATTGGCGCATCGGCACACTTTGTGACAAGTGATTTAGATGAAGGTCCAATCATTGAACAAGATGTAGCTCATGTAACCCACAACGCTTCTGCTGAAGAGTTAATTGCAATTGGTCGTGATATCGAACGTCGTGTTTTAGCAAAAGCGGTAAAGCAATACGCTGATAACAAGATCTTCATTGTCGGGAAGAGAACAGTAGTTTTTTCTTAAACTTAAGAATTGGGTGTCCCCGGCGGGAGTTGAACCTGCGACCTACCGCTTAGGAGGCGGTTGCTCTATCCACTGAGCTACGGGGACCAATCGTTACTTAAAACCTAAGTAATAATGGCCAATCTTGTCATGAATAAAGTGAACGGGTAGACTCTCGATTCTAAGGAAAAGGAAGTTATTCCCTCATGAGAGGCCAACAATGAAGGCGCTAGTTATAGGCGCGGGCGGAGTTGGCAGAGCTATCGTCAATATCGCATCACGTAAATCATTTATTACTGAAATGGTTGTCGCTGATCGAACTCTGTCACGCGCGGAAGAAGCAGTTAACCGAGTCAAGGATGCACGATTTTCAGCAGCGGAGGTGAATGCTGCCGAACTGGAAGATATCCGTGCGTTGATTCGCAAGGTTAAGCCTGATGTGGTTGTTAACGCCGTTGATCCGCGCTTTGTGATGCCGATTTTCTTGTCATGCGAAATTGAAAATACAAATTACATCGACATGGCAATGTCACTCTCTCGCCCACATCCTCACTA
The DNA here is from genome assembly GCA_044341805.1 of Candidatus Planktophila sp. Classification (GTDB taxonomy): domain Bacteria; phylum Actinomycetota; class Actinomycetes; order Nanopelagicales; family Nanopelagicaceae; genus Planktophila. The sequence continues at coordinate 32,682 of JBIIQY010000003.1, read as the reverse complement.
TCCAAACTCTGAAACTGGCGTAAAGCTTGGCGATGAGCAGTTTGCGCGTGACTGGAACTGGGGAGAGCGTCAGATTTACGCACTCGTCGGAATGGGAATCGAACCCGGCATGAGCGATGTTTTTGCGCGTTACGCCGAAGACCATCTCTTTAGCCGAATCGATTCATTTACGGTCTTTGATGGCTCTAACTTAACTGTTGAGGGCTACGACTTTGCTCCATCATTTTCAATCTGGACAACTATTGAAGAGTGCTTAAATCCACCCTTGGTTTGGGAAGATGGACGCGGTTGGTACACAACTGAACCATTTAGCGAAATCGAAGTATTTGATTTTCCTGAAGGAATCGGACCTGTCGAGTGCGTCAATGTTGAGCACGAAGAAGTTGTCCTAATCCCCCAGAAAGTTGATGCTAAGAAAGTTAACTTTAAGTACGGACTTGGTGCACAGTTCATTACAACTTTGAAAACTATTCATATGTTGGGAATGGATCGTAAAGACTTTGTAGATGTACAAGGTATTCAGGTTTCACCACGCGATCTTCTTGCCGCTGCACTGCCTGATCCAGCAACGCTTGGTTCGCGCATGAAGGGAAAAACTTGTGCAGGCGCATTGGTTAAGGGCTTGAATAAAGAGGGAAAGCCGTACGCTTGTTACATGTATAACGTTGTAGATAACGAGTGGTCGATGGCTGAATACGGTGATCAAGCTGTTGTTTGGCAGACCGCAATCAATCCAGTTATTGCAATGGAACTGATTCACAAGGGTATCTGGAAGCCAGAAGGTGTTGTTGGCCCAGAATGGTTTGATGCAAAGCCATTCTTAGAGTTACTGCCTTCTTATGGAACTGAGTGGAAGATTCGCGACGAGGACCCTTCAGGAATTGTTGTTTGATTAGATGAATAATTCATTCGATGTCGTAGTGATCGGATCAGGTTTTGGTGGTTCGGTCTCTGCGCTTCGATTGCGTGAAAAGGGTTATTCAGTAGCAGTTCTTGAAGCTGGACGTCGTTTTGAAGATAAGGATTTTCCAAAAACTTCTTGGCGACTCAATAAGTTTCTCTTTGCTCCAAAACTTGGGTTGTATGGAATTCAACGAATTCATGTGCTACCCGATGTTTTAGTCCTTAGTGGCGCAGGAGTCGGCGGTGGATCACTGGTCTATGCCAACACCTTGTATCAACCTGGTGATGATTACTTCAACGATAAACAATGGGCATCTATAACTAATTGGAAGAAAGAGCTTGAGCCTTGGTTTGATCAAGCTCGCCGAATGTTGGGTGTAACTGAAAACCCATATTTTTCTAATAGTGATCAAGCAATGAAGGATGCCGCGATCGAAATGGGTGTTGGTCACACCTTCCAAATGGCACCACTTGGAGTTTTCTTCGGCGAAGGAAAAGGAATAGCTGCTAAAGATCCATTCTTTGGCGGGGTCGGTCCAGATCGAAATGGTTGTCAGCAGTGCGGCTCCTGTATGACTGGGTGTCTCTTCAACGCAAAAAATACTTTGCCAAAGAACTACTTAGGTCTTGCCGAATCTGCTGGTGCCAAAGTTTTCCCAATGACTACCGCGACAAAAATTGAGCACCTAGAAGATGGACGTTGGAAGATCTCAACAACCAAGACAAATGATCCATTTGGATCACGAGGTAAAACCTTCTTTGCTAACGAGGTAATTGTTGCTGCTGGTACTTACAACACTCAAAAACTGCTTCATAAAATGAAGGATTCCGGAGTTTTGCCCCTGTTGTCAGATCGGTTAGGAGATCTCTCGCGAACCAATAGTGAAGCGCTAACTGGGGCACTGATGAAAGATACAGATATTGATTTCAGCCAAGGAAGTGCAATCACATCTTCATTCTTCCCGGATGAACACACTCATATTGAACCTGTTCGTTATGGGAAGGGCAGTAACTTGATGGGCTTGCTTCAAACAATTATGACTGATGGCAGTTCATCAAAACTTCGACGTAAGCAATGGTGGAAAGCATTTTTCGCTAATCCTTATTTATTGAAGAGAATTCTTGATGTCCGCAAATGGAGTGAGCGGACCGTCATTGCGCTAACTATGCAAAATGTTGATTCATATATCTCAGTTAAACCAAAGCGCAGTTGGTTTGGTTGGCATTTAACCTCTACAAATGATCCTGATCATCCCAATGCAACTTATATCCCGGCAGCTAATGAAGTTGTGCGCCGAATTGCAGAAAAACATGGTGGCATTGCGGGTGGACACGTTGGAGATTTGATTGATGCTCCATTTACTGCCCACTTTGTTGGTGGTTGTGTCATCGGTCCAGATGCCTCACGCGGTGTTGTAGATCCTTATCATCGAGCATGGAATTATCCGACACTACATATTGTTGATGGCTCAACAATTACTGCAAATCTCGGAGTTAATCCATCTCTGACAATTACCGCGCAAGCCGAGCGGGCTCTATCTTTGTGGCCCAATAAAGGTGAGCAAGATTCACGTCCACAACAAGGTGATGACTATGAAATGCTTAAGCCAATAGCACCACATTCTCCATTTGTACCTAAAGGTGCAGTTGGTGAACTAACGATCCGTTAGGAGAACAAATGAGCTCATGGGCCCTAGTAACAGGTGCAACATCGGGAATCGGCGAGAGCTTTACTCGCCTGTTGGCGTCAAACAAGTACAACGTTGTATTAGTTGCTCGTGATTTGCCACGACTTCAAGAACGCGCCCAAGGCCTTGAAGCAAAATATGGAATTAAAACCCAGGTAATTCAGGCAGATCTTGCAACGGATGAAGGTTGTCTTAAGGTTGAAAAATACATTCTTGAAAACCAAGTTGATGTTCTTATCAATAACGCAGGTTTTGGTACTAGCAAAGCTTTCACAAAGTCGACACTAGAAATCGAACAGCAATTACTTGATGTATTGGTGCGAACACCAATGCGCCTTATGCATGTAGCTCTGCCACTGATGAAGCAAAGAAATCAAGGAATCATCATCAATGTTTCATCTGTGGCTGGCTACATTGCTGGTGGCTCTTACAGTGCTTCTAAGTCCTACTTAACAGTACTGACTGAATCTCTGCACACAGAACTTGCTGCAACAAATGTAAAAGTAAGCGCATTGTGCCCAGGCTTTACACGTACCGAGTTCCATCAACGCGGAAAAATGTCGATGAAGGGGTTACCTAACTTTCTGTGGCTAAATTCTGATCGTTTAGTTGAGCAATCTTGGAAAGATGCGATGAAAGGTAAGGCGGTGAGCGTTCCAGGCTGGCAGTACAAGCTGCTTGTCTTTGTCGTGCAAACCTTGGTGCCGCGCTCTCTTGTTAGAAAAGTTGGCATGAACCTTAGAGATAAACAACGAAAGTAACGGTCATACAAATCGGACTCACGGCGAGTTTTCAGCCTTCTTTAAGAGCCTAATCGATAGTATTACCCCATTACTACGAAAGGCACATATATGTTCCGCAAGATCGCATCTCTTTCTGTAGCGCTCGTGGTCGCCGGTGGCGTCATGATCGCAGTACCTGCAGATGCAGCCGTCAAGATTTCTAACGGAGTTGCATGCAAGAAGTCAGGTCAAACAACTAAGACAAGTGGCGGAACTTACCGTTGCACAACAAATCCATTAAGCACAAGTAAGAAACTTACCTGGTTATCTCTTGACTGCGTAACAGCAGCCAATGATGCAGTTAAAGCACAGAAGTCAGCGGTTACAACTGCTGAAAACTTCAAAGCACAGCTTCCTGTAATTGACCTTGGTATTACTACCGAGACGGCTAATAAAGCAGAGATTCAGGTAAAGCTGGATGAAGCAAATAAGCGATTAGTCGCAGCACAAGCAAAGTTAGCTGCAGCAACGACTGAAGCGGACAAGAAGATTTTGACAACCGCCGTTGGTTCATGGACATCTGCTACGCGCGCTTATGCAAGCAAGATTCGCAACATCGACATAACCATCAAGAAGTTGGAAGCGGCAAAGCTTGCAGCAACCAATAAGCCGGCAGAACTTGCCAGAAATATTGCTGATGCTCGCGAGAGCGCAAAGCTAATTTGTACCAAGGGCTTCTAGGACACAAAGTCTCACAAAAAACCCGCTGCCATACAGGTAGCGGGTTTTTTGCATCTAAGGGAATCCCTATCCCCTTGCCTGGATTGTGTTCCTACGCTTGATACATGCGCATGCTGCGTTTCCTTGCACCGGCGATCTTTGTGGTCGCGCTTTTTATACACCAAACTCTGGATAGCAGTTGGGTTGATTTGTTTCTATTCAATGCGATTCCAATTCTTTGCTTGATTTCGATACTGATGGCACCTGGCCGAAAAAATAAGTGGGCCCAGCCATTGACCGCTTTAGCTATCGGAAGTTGGAGTTTAGGCTCACTTGCCGCAACTGCTAGTTCCTATGCTGAATTTTCACTACTACTAGGAAACATATCCGATGCGCTGTATTTACTCTTCTATCCGCTAGCTCTTTTGGGTTTACAACTGCTGATTTCAATTCAACAAAGGTTGACGATTCTTGAAGTAGTCGATGCTGCAATTGTTGGATTGGGTTTAAGTACTTTAGGTGCAGCTTTTGCATTGCAGCCAGTTTTGCCGCACTTTGACGGTGATCTCAATCAATCATTTCTGGCAATCATCTATCCAGTCGCTGACTTAGTTTTATTGTGTTTCATCTTGGCAACCGTAGTAATGCAGGGATTTTCTACCCGTGGATTACTACTAAGCATCGGAGTCTGTGTCTATGCCGCAACTGACTTTTTCTTCTTATGGCAGAATCTGAACTTGAACTACGTTTTTGGATCTTTAGTAGATTACGGGTGGCTGCTTGCCTTCATTGTGATCGCAGAGAGCGTATGGCAACCTGGTGCAGCTGATTTAGTTAAGAATGGTGTCAGCCCAATTCTGATTACCATCTCGGTTTTCTTAAGTGCGACATTGCTAGCTCTGCTGGCAATTGCACCCGATAATTTTCCGCACTTCATTTTGATTCCTGCGATTGGAACTTTGGCGCTTGCCTTTGTAAGAATGAGTATTGCTTTAAGTCAGGCACGCAACATCGGTCAGGAAAGAGTTTTAGCCAGAACCGATGATTTAACAACTCTTCCCAATAGACGACGCTTGATTGCTGAAATACAAAGCTATGCGACACGAAGAGGTTCACTTCTGCTTTTAGATCTCGATGGTTTTAAACCAGTAAACGATAGGTACGGACACGAAGTCGGAGATAAAGTCTTGCAACAGGTTGCGCAACGTTTTAGTCGAGCTTTACCCAATAACGCACTACTTGCACGATTGGGAGGGGATGAATTTGGAATTCTGGTTGATGGATCTCAGGAATCAGTGATGGAGATTGCGCTGGCTCTTCGTGGAACTCTTTCTTACCCATTCCTTGTCGATGGCTACGAAGTAAGTATTGGAGTCAGCATAGGAATTGCAGATAATGATGGTGCTGCTGATTTATTGCAAAGGGCAGATAACGCGATGTACGCGGCTAAGCGCCAGGCATTGGGGGTTTGTCAGCTTTGATTTCTTGCAAACGAGCAAGCGCTTCGTGACGTTCGACTGCGTGATCAACAATTCGTTCTGGGTAATTCTTGCTATACCCATCAAGAAACAGCCAAGGCTCATGAATTTCAGCTGCTGATAAGTGAGCTAGCTCTGGAACATATCTGCGAATGTAGTCGCCGTTTTCATCAAAACGTCGGCCTTGTTCAATTGGGTTAAAGACTCGGTAATAAGGAGAAGCATCGGTTCCAGTCCCTGCGGTCCATTGCCAACCATGGGCATTTGATGCAACATCGTAATCAACTAAATGATCTGCAAAGAAACGTTCGCCCAGTTGCCATTCAAGGTGCAGATCTTTAACTAGAAATGATGCAACAACCATTCGAGTTCGGTTATGCATCCAGCCTTCTATGACAAGTTGACGCATGGCTGCATCGACAAATGGATAGCCAGTTTTTCCTTCACACCAAGCTTGGAACTGCTTGCCAGGTTTGTCATAACGCATCTCAGCAAATTTTGGCGCGTAGTATTCGATATCAGTCATTGGGTTGTTGAATAAAACATCGGCGTAAAATTCGCGCCAAGCAATCTCTTTTCTAAAGGTATCATGTGCTTTGCTCTCACCAAGATTTTGAAGCAGTGTGCGAGGGTGAATTTCGCCAAACTTTAGGTACGTACTCATCTTCGATGTTCCGTCGATAGCTGCAAAGTTTCTGTTTTCGTCGTAAGAATCTAAACCTTTATTGGTGAACTCATTGAATCGCTTCAGCGCTGCCGCTTCTCCGGCTTCAATCACAGAAACGCCTTCAGGCATAGGGAAATCAGGAAAAGCGCGATATTCGGCGGTTGGTTCTACGCAAACAAACTTCTTTGGTGTCACTGCCGGAGCGCGCCAACCATGCGCACACCATGCCTTATAGAAAGGGGTGTACACCTTGTACGGCGTTGCATCAGAAGGTTTCAAAACTCGTCCTGGTGCAACTGCGTATGGACTGCCAGTTCTGACCAACGTGATTCCTGCTGCCTCTACGCGCGCATCGCGTGCTGCTCCATATCTTTCATACTCTGCTGATATGTGTACCTGCTCTACACCATACTTTTTAATCAAAGCCGATAGAACTTCAACTTGATCACCTTCAATAATGTGTAGCTTGTTTCCAAGAGATTCATCTAGTAATCGCAGTGATTGACCCATGTAAGCAAGAAGCTTTGAACCAGCCTCTTTAATCTGTGACTTATCCAAAATGAAAAGTGGAATTACTTGATCTGATGATTCGATTGCAGCTAACAAGGCTGGATGATCATTGATTCGAAGGTCGCGACGAAACCAGATAATTGATGTTTTCGGCGATGACATGGGATGATTAAATCATCATGCAGGAGATTAAGCGCTTCCAAATTCGAGGAGTTCCCGGCGAGGTTGTCCGCACCCGTTTTGATGACCGAATTGTGGATTACTGGACACCTCGCGGTGGAAGCGAGCACCTATTAATCGCACATGATGGCCAAAATGTCTTTGATGGCACGACAAGTACCCACCGACGACAAACCTGGAAAATGGCCCAATCTGCAATTGATGTAGCTAATGAGGCGGGAATAAAGCCACCGACAATCATTGGTGTCTGGCATAGCTCAACGAAAAATAACCCTTGGGGCCGGGCTAAAGATTTAGCACCAGAAAAGTTTTTTACACCAGATGTATACGTTGATCCGCGTTGGGCAGTGAAGGATGCGTCAATTGTGCTGCACTCTGATGCATATTTAAATCAAGTTTTTAATGAAATTGTTCCGGCTATTCATGGTGTGAATACACCTGAAAAAACCGCGGTTATTGGCTCCAGTATGGGTGGTTTGGCAACTTTGTATGCAGCGATTCAGCATCCAGATAAATTCAGAACTGCCCTAGCTTTGTCGCCGCATTGGATAATCAGTGATAAAAACTTTGCACGATCAATGGTTGAAGCTTTGCCGTTAACACACAGAATTTGGATGAGCCGCGGAGATAAGGGAATAGATAAGGAATATCCTCCACTTCAAAACTACGTAGATGCATTAATGCGCCAACGTGGATTTACAAGTAATTACGAATCAAAGGTTTATAAACGAAGCGGCCACAACGAAAGATCATGGGCTAAATATCTAAATGATCCACTTCGCTTTTGGCTTAGCGCGTAACTTCCCAAATAGCCTGCACTGCAGTCTTTGATTTAACTGTAAACTTCGAACCACTGGCAGTGTCCCCATACAGAGTCTTTGTAACCTTTAAACCTAAAGCTGAAAGATCTATCTTGGTATTGACTCCCTGACGCGAAACAAAAATCAAAATTGATTGTTTTTTTGATTCACGAAGATAAAGCACAAAATCTTTTTCCGCAGCAACCCAACGCAATCCTCCGTTTACAAGGGCGTCATTGCTCTTTCGAATTGAGATTAGTTGACGAACATTGTCCATAAAGGCGTGGTCCCACTGTGAACGATCTTGCCAATTAATGGTGCGTCGGCCATCTTCCCCCCAAGAACCTTCCAGACCAATTTCATCACCAGCAAAAATTGAAGGCACTCCTGGATATGTAAGGACCATGGTCATCGCCGATAAGTGCGACGGGACATCACCTTTTACTACTGTACGAAAACGCGCAGTGTCGTGACTATCAAGCAACACCATGCTTGCAGTAACGGATCGCCAAGGAACAGATGCATTGAACTGCTTCATACTGTTAATCAATTGCTGACCCGAAATCTGTGGCATCGCAAAGGGCAAGCCCTGAAAGCCACCACCGATTTCGGAATTTCTATTGAGCCAGTTCCATACTGGGCGCATAAAGCCTTGATAATTCATGGCACCATGCCAACCAAGACCATTGAGATCACTAGCAACAAAGTCACCATTTTCTGCAACTAGCCAAGCATCAGGATTTGTTTCATCCATCGCCTGACGAATTCCATGCATCACATCATCATGTAGATCATCTGCGCCAAGTCGTCCCGTCATGTTTCCCACATCGATACGCCAACCAGACATTCCAAATTGAGGCGAAATCCATTTGCGAACAATCGAATTCTTACCTTTGTACATTTCATTCTTGAGCGCAGTTGAATTGAAATTGAGTTTCGGCAATGAAGCTAATCCCCACCACCCGACATACCCATGCTTTACTGATTTATCCCAGTAAAAGAAAGAGCGTTCCTTTGCGGTTTTGCTCTTCTTTGCTTTGGCAAGCCATGGATGTCCCGCGCCGCAATGATTTGAAGTTAGGTCTCCCATAACTCGGATTCCAAGTTTGTTTGCTTTTTTCACAAGTGAAAACAGCGCTTTGTTTCCACCCAGAATTGGGTCTACTTCAATAAAGCTGCTTGCGTCATACCGATGATTAGATCTAGCTGGAAAAAATGGCGTGAAGTAAATTCCTGTAACACCCAAACCATGAATATGATCTAAACGTTCTTCTACTCCGGGAATATCTCCCCCATACAGCTCGCTGCTGGTGAATTCACTGCGCCCACGGGGAAGTTCATTCCAGTCTCGTGGATGCGCCCAATCTGGAATCGGGTATGTATTTGCAGATTTTGCAAAGCGATCAGGAAATATTTGATAGAAAACCGATGACTTAATCCACTCGGGATTTGCCGGGACGGCCACGATTTGAAAATCATTGTTTGTATGAACATCATGATCGGTGAGTCCAAAAGCATTGAGCCAGTCATATTTGTCTCTTGAAACAAAAACAAAGCGATACAGGGTATGAGTATTAATGATCGGCACCTCAACTTGGTACCAGTCCTCGGTTGCCGATTGTGTAGCTAAAGCCAGCTCATAGCTGCGTGGTTCGCCATCTTCGTAGATTCGAATAAAACCTTTTTCAAAGATATAGGTGTGTGGAACTCGGACCTTTAAAACAACTTTTTGGCCAATCTTCGGTGCAGCATTGCTTACATATAGCTCACTGCCGTCATGGTGCGGGAATAAGGATGGATGTACTTGGTAGCTCATACTTTGCTCCCTTCGAATTGATGGCAGTTGCTTTGATTTCGACTCTCTTACCTTCAAAATCTATTGGATCCACGAACACTGAATACGGTGCATTGGTATCTGTTCCTAGCGAACTCCATGGCTGCTCAGCAGCTGTTCGGATAAAGAAAATTACCTTTGCCATATCTTTTGTTGTAACCATTGCTTTGGTCTCATAGTAACCAGTTAAGAAATCTAGCTCTGATGAAACTTTTCCAACTTTTACATCGGTTAAGTCGATCTTTTGATTAGCTTTCAAAACAACAGTTGATAGTGCCGGAACAGTAATTGTTATCTTCTCACCTAAAGCTTTGACATTAGTTTTGCCCATTAGAAGTTTCCAGCCACCCTTTGAGGTAGCGGTACCGATCGTTGCTTTAACCGCTTTGTTGGAGCTATTGAAAGCCACAATGTATTCACGATTTTCTACATCATCTTTCTTGGAAATTGCCAACAAGTAATCCTTTGCATACCTAATCTGCATAGTTGAATTTGCAAGAGCTGGATTTGTTGAACGTAACTTTGCGAGGGTTTTTAGGTGATTTGCAATGGGGTGCTTATCGGTGACATCAAAGGCGTTACCGGTGCCAATTGGAGCTGATCCAATGCGCTTTTCGGTTTTCCAGATGTTTACCTTTGTCGAAAACATATCTTGACGAGCCAATTGATCGCTACCTGAGCCAGTTCCAGTCATTCCGACTTCATCACCGTAGTAAACCGATGGGATTCCTCGAGTTAAATACATCAACGAGTGGCCTAACAAGGTGCGGGATAAGAGCTCATTTGCTGGGTTTATACGTTTAGATTCGATGATTTTTCCAGCTCGGCCCATGTCGTGGTTACCCAAGAAAGTAACCATGTTTGAGGCGTTAGTCGTTGCAGTTGTATACAAATCATCGTAACTAAACAAGTTTTCAATTGTCGTTGCATCTGAATAACCTGATGCAAACTCTGCAGCTGATCTCTGGAAAGGGAAATCCAATACTGTTTGAATTTTGTTTCTGCGGATGTAGTTCATTAAGTTAATTGGATTCACATCCCAAACTTCGCCAAAAATGGTGAAGTCATTAATGCCCACAGATTTTGCCGCAGCATCAATTTGTGGCGACCAATTCTTAAAGAAATTATCATCTACATGTCGAGCAGTATCTACACGGAAGCCTGAAAGACCATAATCTTTTATCCACTTGCCATAAACATCGGCCCAGCCGTTATAGACAACTGGTTTTTCTGTGGCAATGTCATCAAGGCCATAGAAATCACCTAGCTGCATACAAGAGCCCTCGCCCCAACAACTATTCATGTCCCCAACGTTGTGATAATTGCTCAGATCATTAAGCCATGCGGGGTTCTTTGAATTGACTAGATCTGATGGAACAAATGCTTCTCTATCCCTGTACTGAATTACATCACCGGTGTGGTTTGTTACAACATCTAAAATCAACTTAAGCCCTAACTTTTTTGCACATTGTGCAAAGGCTGCCATGTCTTGATTAGTTCCTAAATGTGGATCTACATTGAGGAAATCAACACCCCAGTAACCGTGATATCCAGCGCCATATGGTGTTGGCTTCTGTTGCACTACCAGTGGAGTAACCCATACCGCCGTAAATCCCAATTTCTTTATGCGCGCTAAGCCATTATCGCCAGGAGCGCAAGTACCAGTTAATCCCTTTAGATCGCCGCCATGAAAGAAGGCTGTATCTCGAGGGTCATAACCAGCGAATTTGTCATTACTGGTGTCTCCATTGAGATAACGATCAGGAAAGACAAAGTAGATCAGGTCTTTTGAAAGACCAACACGATCTTCGGGAGTTGATGGTGATGCTGCTACTGCGCTGGTTGCAATAACAAAACAAGCAAGAGTTGCTATAACGAAGCTAAATCGCTTAGTAAGCATTAGCCCTTAACCGAACCTGCCGTTAATCCACTGACGATGTATTTCTGTAGTGACAAGAAAATTATGACGATTGGGATTGAAGCAAGAATGGATCCTGCAGCAAATGGTCCCCAGTTTTGTGAATACTGTCCGCCAATAAACTGTTGTAAACCAACTGCAACAGTTCGGCTTTCCATATCGACGAGGAATAAGCGAGCCAAAATGAACTCGTTGAAAGTTCCAATAAAGCTCAGCAGTGCAACAACAGCTAAAACAGGAGCTGCCAGCGGAACAAAAATGAGCCAGAAGGTTTGAACCTCTGAGGCTCCATCAATCTTGGCTGCTTCATCTAGTTCTGCCGGAATCGAATCCACAAAACCTTTCAGTAGCCAAATGTTTACACCCATCGCACCACCCAGGTAAACCAACAAGAGTCCTGGTTGTGTACCTAAACCGATTTCCGGTGCGAACTTATACACGCGCTCCATGATGACGTAAACTGCTGAGATTGCAAGAATTGCTGGAAACATCTGAACCAATAGCAACAGTTGGATACCGAATTTACGTCCCTTAAATTTCAAACGACTAAAAGCAAAAGCTGAGGCAGTTCCGATAATCACTGAAAACACCGCCACAGAGCCAGCGATTAATAATGAGTTCTTAACCCAAGTTAAGTATGGAATCGTTGGATCATTAAATAACTTGTCATAATTTGCAAAAGATATTTCTCGTGGCAAGAAGGAACTCAATTGCAGACTTCCGGATGAGCTAAAAGATGAAATAATCACCAAATACAGCGGAAATAGGGCAAACAAACAGATAGCAATACCTACAAGGTGTCGCCACAAATCTTGCTTCAACCACTTGTTCATGCGAAGGTCTCCAATACTTTGGACTTTCGCAAGCTATACAGTGAAATAGAGGCAACCAGGATAAAGATGATCAATGAAATCGCACTAGCTAAACCAAGATCCTGAGTTCCCGTACCGAAAGCAATCTTGTAGGTGTAGCTGATCAAAATATCGGTAGCACCAGCGATCTCGCCATCTAGTTCATTTCGAGGCCCACCGCCAGTAAGTAAGAAAATCAAATTGAAATTGTTAAAGTTAAAGGCAAAAGATGCAATCAACAATGGCGAAAGAATCTGAAGTAATAATGGCAAAGTAATTTTGCGGAATATCTGTCTAGGGTTCGCGCCGTCAATTGCTGCAGCTTCCAATAGTTCACTTGGAATTGCCTGAAGCGATCCACTAGAGATCAAATAGAAGTACGGGAAGCCCAGCCACAAGTTCACCAAGATAACTGCAACGCGTGCAAAGTTAGGATCCGAGAACCAGGCAATATCGGTTCCCAGTAAGGTGTTAATGGCACCGAATTCGGTGTTAAACATTCCACCCCAAATCAGAATACTCATAACACTTGGCATCGCATATGGAAGAACCAAAATTGAACGATAGATACGTCGCCCATGGATTGGCTTATTAAGAGCTAAAGCCAGCAAAAGCCCTAAAGCAAAAGTGGTTAGTACGGTCAAGAAAGCAAAAGCCACCGTCCAGATGAACACACGAATCAATGGCTCTCGAACTCGAGAGTCGCTAACGATGTTTACATAGTTTTCAAACCAAATGGGAGCTCGCCAACCTGGCTCTAAAATCGCGCTCGTATCATCGGTGAGTGCATAGTTTCCGCGACCATTATCGCTGTAAAGCGCCCCTGTTAGTAGATTCTTGAACTGATCGGTTTCAGGCAGAAATTCCAACACTTGTTGAGAAACTACTCCGGCCTCAAAACCTTCAAGCGAAATGAAGTACTGATCATCAAAAGTGAAGCGGGTTCCGGTGAATTCTTTATCGGCGTTTGCGAACTCTGAGTCATTAAGTGGGATGAAGTTAGGAGCCTCTACTGCTACACCAAACTCGTTAAGAGTCAGAGCTGATGCAACCAAAGGAATTCGATCATTCTTAGTTGAAATAAAGTATTCAGGGGTGTTGATATCCGAAGCCAAGATCGCTGGTTCGCCATCATATCTACCTAATTTAATGTCAAAGCTAAGTCCAGATGGTGCGGATTCGATAGCACGAACCTTGATCTGAACAATTGCTTCTTCTTTAGAAAGAATGTTTCCCGTCTTGTAATTAAACCCTGACATTGTCACGGTATATAAAATTGGCCCAATGACAAAGGCGGTCAAAAGAAGAATTCCCGGGATGAAGAATTTAAGCGGAATTGAAATCTTACTTAAGTACGTTAAAGCAAGAAGAAAAACTGCAATTGCAAGAAAGCCAGAAATCACATATTCGCGTTGAGCAAAAGCGCTCTGCGCCAGCATCAAAAGAATTGAAGCAATTAGGGTTACGAAAATGACTTTGATGACGAAGGCAACTTTGCCTCTTATCAAGTAAGTCATCTGTAATCCTGTCGTTAAATGTTAGAAAATGAATGATGCGGGCGAATTCACGCCCGCATCATTCATTTCACCCTCTTTTAGAACTTAATTTGATGAGATCAAATTAATTAGAGATCGCCCTTGCCACCATCGGTGTTAGAGCGCCAGATTGCTGCAAGCTTTGATGCTTCACGTACTGCATCCTTGCCATCAATCAGAACAGCTGTCCAGTAAGCAGGTGCTGAATCCCAGTAGTTAGCGCCACCCTTGTTGCTGTTGAGGAATGCGCCGATCTGTGGAATTCCAGCGAGAGATGCGGCTGAACCGAATCCACGCTGTGCAGCTGATAGTGATGAATCTGCTTGCGCACCCTTTTCAGCTGGTGGACGCTTCTCAAGTGCCTGGTAACGCACCTGGCCATCAGTTGATGCGAAGAAGTTAGTGAGCAGCGACTTAGCACCTGACTCGACACCATGCTTTGCAGCAAATGTTGTGAGCATTGCACCATTAACTGATCCGAACATCTTTCCATATGAGCCATCAGCTACACCTGGTACTGGCATTAGGTTCATTGTGAATCCCTTCGCTACGTAATCTGCCCACTCCCAGTTACCAATAACTGCGTAAGGAACAGTTCCTGCAAGGAAGTTGTCCTTGCAACCTGTATCTGTTGCTGGGAAGAAACCGTTGCTCTTCTTGCCATCCATTAGGTATGTACGAACATTCTTACCAAATGTTGTTGCATTGAATGAGCGACCGTAAACAATTCCACCACGTGAGTTGAATTGGTATGCATCTGCGCCGAGTGCTGAGAATACTGAGTGAGCTCCCCATGACATTCCGCCGCCTGCAATACATAGACCAGCCTTCAAGCCCTTAGATGCCTTGAGAGACTTGTAGTTTGTAACCATTTCACCAAAAGTCTTTGGTGCAGTTGAAACAAGCTTGGTGTTGTAGATCATTGCAACGTTGTTGATGTCTACAGGAACTCCGTACAACTTGCCCTTGTATGTAAGGTCAAGGAACTGAGTTGGATTGAAGCGAGCACGTACTGATGATGTAAGTGTGATTGGGGCAAGCTTTCCGCTCTTTGCACCTGTTGGTACCCAGTCATTTGCTCCAACAACAATATCTGGACCTGATGCATCAGTTGCCTTATCGAAAGCATCCTTAAGTGCATCAAAGCTTGAGAATGTAACAACCTTAATGGTGAAACCTGGAACCCAGTCACCCTTAGCTGCAATTACTTTAGAAAGGTTTTGCCCGCGAGATTCATCTGCCCAGACAACGATCTGAGTATTTGCACTTGCTGCTGGTGCTACAAGTGTTGAAACCGCAAGCGCGAATGCTGCAAGAACGCCAGCAAATCCGAAACGCTTTGTATTCATTTATATCCTCCATGGATGGAATTCGCGCACACGAGGGCATGCGCTGTTGGGGTAATTCCACTCTTTTGGGCGTTAGTAAGCAAACGAAACGCCTATTTTTCCACTCATTTGGCCGGTCATTTATCCGATTGTTATAAAGGTCGCCCCTTACATAAGGCGTTGCAGTAGAGGGGGAAAACTCGCTCGGGGCGCCAAAGTGGGGTTCGATAGGGGTATGGCCGAAGAGATTGTTTCCCGCGATGAGATCCGTGCGATGCGTCGTTCATACAGTGATGCCGGTTTAGAAACTCTGCCTAGCAATCCTTTCGAAGCTTTTGCAAAGTGGCTAAAAGATGCACATGAAAATCCCGTCATTGTTGAAGCAAATGCAATGGTGTTGTCAACAGTCACTGCAGATTCACAAATAAATACGCGCACTGTTTTGTTAAAAGATATTTCAGATGGTGGATTTACTTTCTTTACTAATTACCAATCTCGCAAAGCACATGGAATTGAATTAAATCCAAATGTTTCATTGCTCTTTCCTTGGTATGCAATGGAGCGCCAAGTTTCAATTAGCGGTATCGCAGAAAAAGTTTCTGCACAAGAATCAGATGATTACTTTGCAACTAGACCGTGGGGTTCACAAATTGGTGCTTGGGCAAGTGCGCAGTCATCACATCTTGCATCGCGCGAGGAATTAGAACAACGTTTTGCAGGTGCGGCCGAAAAATGGCCCGAAGGAAGCGCAGTTCCACGTCCTGCACATTGGGGTGGATATCGTGTGACTCCGCTTGATATCGAATTTTGGCAGGGCCGATACTCACGTCTGCATGATCGCTTGCGTTATGAGAGGACCGCCACAAGCGGTGATTGGGAACTCTCTCGGTACTACCCGTAGTCTTAGCCCATGAGCATCATCATTCCTTCAGAGTTAAAGCCAGTAGATGGACGCTTTGGTTGCGGTCCTTCAAAGATTCGTCCAGAAGCGCTAGCTGCTTTGTCAGCAAGTGGAAATTCAATACTGGGAACTTCGCACCGACAAAAGCCGGTGAAGAATGTTGTAAAGCGCGTACGTGAAGGTCTGACATCTCTTTTCAATCTTCCAGAAGGCTACGAAGTAGTTCTTGGTAATGGTGGATCGACCGCGTTTTGGGATATCGCAACATTTGGGCTGATTGAAGAGCGTTCACAGCACCTTGTATTTGGAGAATTTTCATCAAAGTTTGCTGCTGCTGCGAAGGAAGCACCTTTCCTAGGCGAGCCAACAGTTATTAAGTCAGAACCTGGTTCACATCCTGTCGCAGTTGCAGAGGTTGGTATCGATGTTTACGCACTGACACACAATGAAACAAGTACAGGTGTTGCAATGCCGATTCTGCGTCCAGCAGGTACCGATGGCGCACTTGTTCTAGTTGATGCGACATCTGCTGCTGGTGGATTAATGGTTGATGCAAAAGAGTTTGATACTTATTACTTTGCACCACAGAAGTCTTTTGCATCCGATGGTGGAATCTGGATTGCAATCATGTCTCCTGTTGCGATCGCACGCGCAGAAAAGATCAAGGCAAGTGGTCGTTGGGTTCCAGCATTTTTTGATTTGGGAATCGCAATTGAGAATTCACGTTTAGATCAGACCTACAACACGCCTGCATTAGTTACTTTGATGCTATTGGCAGAACAAATCGAATGGATGAACGCTAATGGCGGGCTTTCATTTGCTGCCGGACGTAGCACCAAGTCATCAGAGATTTTGTATACATGGGCTGAAAAGACCAGTTACACAACGCCATTTGTAACTGATGCAGCGATGCGTTCGAAGGTTGTAGGAACTATCAACTTTGACGATGCGATCGATGCAACCAAAATTGCGGCGGCCCTGCGCGAAAATGGAATTGTTGATACTGAGCCTTACCGCAAGCTGGGCAAGAATCAGCTTCGTATCGGTATGTTCCCAGCAGTTGATCCAAGTGATGTTGAAGCGCTTACTAAGTGCATTGATCACGTTGTTGCTGCTCTGTAATGAGTAAGAGCTTCCACCGCGATCGATTTTTCTGGGTTGTAGCGGTTCAAACCGCAATCGTTAACTTCTATCTTGGAGGTTTCGGTCCAGCGCAGTCCTTATTGCGCGCAGATCAAGGCACATCACTAACAATTGCTGGTTTACACGGTACCGCGATGGGTGTTGCATCAATTTTTGCTGGTTGGGCCAATCCACGTATTGCTCACAAATATGGACGCAACCGTGCTGGCTGGATCGGTTTGTCTATCTTTATTGTTGGTCTGACCTTGTTTGTGATTTCACCACCGGTGTACATCACACTTCCTGCAACATTCATCACCGGTTTTGGTACATCGGTGGTTATCAACACGATGCTTACTAAAATGTCTTCGCATTACGGCAAGGCGGCAGAGGTTGCGATTCCCCAAGCAAATGGAATTGCATCAGTTGGTTTTGTTATAGGAACTGCATTAATTGGAACAATCGCAATCGTTTATCCAAGTTTGTGGCGTTTAGGTTTACTACTGGCCCTTCCTGTGGCTCTTCTTCTCTTTTTTCTCGGACGTGAAAAGGATGCAGACGAGCATGTTCCCGATGAGCATGGCCCACAAGGTGGAAAACTTTCAGCAAAGTTTTGGATCTCATGGTTTGGTTTTGTTGCTTGTATTTCAAGTGAGTTCGCAACATCATTCTGGGCGGCAGCACTTCTTAAAGAACGCGTAGGGTCAACTGCAGCAATTTCAACTGTTGCAATCGTTGCCCTTGGAACAGGTATGGGAATCGGTCGCTGGTACGGCGGATTGGTATTGAAGCGCTTTGCTCTGGATACTCAACTTCTAGCGATTATTGCTGTGCAGTTCCTTGGCTTCTTAGGTTTCTGGTTATCACACAACATGGCGCTCTCACTTGCTTGCTTATTTGTAGTTGGTCTAGGTATTTCGATGCAGTTTGCACTTTCTTCGATTCGTTTAATCGGCCTAAGTAATGGTCGCCCCGATTTAGCTATCGGCCGTGCATCTTTAGCAGCTGGCGTTGCCATCGCCGGGGCACCATTCTTGTTGGGCTTATTGGGAGATAGTTTTGGTATTTCACGTGCCTACATCATGGTCTTTGTATTGATCAGCATTGCTTTCGTAATCGTGAGAGTGATTCCTTCTCATGTAAAGGAATCAGCATGAATTACAAAACTAGACGTTTAATTACTTTGCTTGCACTAATTGGAATTTTAGTCGTGATCGCGATTAACAGTCTTTAAGACTGTTGCTACAGAAGTATCTGCGGGTAGCTCTACTCGGTTCTTGTATCCGAACCAAATAATTAGTGAAGCAAATAATGAAATGCCACCGCAGATTGCAATAGTTGGACGAATCCCGATGAGGTCAGCACTCGCACCGATTAATGGTGAGCCAAATGGTGTGCCGCCCATAAAGATCAAAAGGTAAATACCCATAACGCGTCCACGGATTGCAGGGTCTGTGCTGGTCTGAACAATTGAGTTTGCTGAGACTAAAGTTGTAAGAGCCACAAATCCACAGATTGGTAGCCAGACGAGGTACAAGTTATAGCTAGGAATTACGGCAAAAACCATAATTGAAATGGAAAACAGAATTCCGCCCTTAATAACAAACTTTGTATTTCTAAATCTTTCTAATCGCGCAGAACCAATTGCACCCGTTAAAGAGCCAATCGCAATAAAAGTTCCCATCAAACCAAAACTTGCTGGCCCTAAACCAAATTCTTGTGTCGCCATAAGTGCATTGAAAATCTGAAAGTTCAGACCAAAGGTTGCCAAGAAAAAGACCATCAACATCACTACGTAAATATCAGGACGTGCCTTGGCGTAAGCAATTCCTTCGCGGATATTGCCATCTGATTTTGGTCTATCCAGATGGAAAAAAGCTTTTTCATTGAGATTAAGTAATGCAGCAATGACGAAGAAATATGAAAGACCATTGATAATGAAGGATGGCCCTGTACCAAAAGCAGCGATCAAACCACCTGAAATCGCTGGTCCCACAAGTCGGCCAGCGTTGAAATTAGCCGAGTT
The DNA here is from genome assembly GCA_044341805.1 of Candidatus Planktophila sp. Taxonomy (GTDB): domain Bacteria; phylum Actinomycetota; class Actinomycetes; order Nanopelagicales; family Nanopelagicaceae; genus Planktophila. Next base: position 13,499 of record JBIIQY010000003.1, on the reverse strand, counting down.
CAAGGAAACCGCGTTGGGTAGATCGCTCTGACCAACAACTTCGGTAGTAAATGCTTGGCGAACTGGAGCATCAATTGCCGTTGAAATTCCTAACACTGCAGCCAAAGCAAAAACGTGCCAGAGCGCGATCAGGTCAGTAATGACTAGAACACCAAGTCCGAGCGATGCCGCACCACCCATTATGTTGGTGAGAATCAAAACTTTTCTCTTATTAAACCGGTCGGCAAGCTTTCCGCCATGTAATGAGAAGAAAAGAACTGGAGCAAATTGAACTGCAGTGACTAAACCTAAATAAGTTCCGTTGTTGTTTGTCAGTTCGAGGACTAGCCAGTCTTGTGCAACTCTTTGCGCCCAGCTGCCGATATTTGAAACCGTATTGGCGGGAAAAAGTATTTGGTAATTTCGGTGGCGAAATGAACGCCAATTACCATCCTCTTTTACCGATAAACGCATTACTCTTGCCCCATGACTTCTCGACTACGCAATGCGGTAACTCTAGTCGCAATTGGAACAATGTGCTGGGTGATTGCCGGTGTATTTGCGCTTGCAGTTAACGCTGAAGCCAAAATCATTTGGACCTGCGTGATGGGTGTAGTCCTAGGGTTAGTCGGAATTCGTTACACAATCCGCCGCAGCAGACGTAGTGGAATTTAAAAACTAAGCACCTAGCGCAGTAGCAATACCGCGCAACACACGACCAAGACGATCAACCTCTTGTGCATTTGGATGGCGGCCATGGCGCAAACCATTTCCAACCTTGTCCAACATCTTGATTGTGTCTTCAATCATCGCAGCAAGATCATCACTGTTAACACGTGAATTTTCTACTAGCGATGGTGGAGCATCAATGATGTGTACAGATAATGCTTGTGGGCCTTTACGGCTGTCAGCAATAGAAAACTCAAGCTTTGTTCCAGGCTTTACTGTTGCAACACCTTCAGGAAGTGAAGTTGCAGCTAGATAAACATCTTCGCCTTCATCATTTGCAATAAAGCCGAAACCTTTTTCTAATGAGAACCATTTAACGCGTCCTGTAGGCATGGGGAGGGCTCCTTGCTAGTTTTCTTTACTCGTGTGTAAATAAGTATCGCGGTTGCGATAGCAGGTGCTTAGTTTAACACCGGCTCTGTAAAGGTCGCTTCCGAATGTGCTCCGCAGCCATGATCCACGCTCACTACGCGTGCATCATCGGGTGAGATCGCATTTGCGCATACGCCAAAGGTTGCGCGTAATGATCCTGCGATCGGAATAAAGAAGCCGCAGCTATGGCAAGGTTTTGGTGCCGATTGGGCAACCGGCGCATTAGGTCCACGCTCACCTTCATACCAACGCTTTGCTGCCTGGTCGCGACCTTCAATTGAAAGTACACGTGCACGACCTAAACCAAGTTCAATCGCCATCGCAGTATCAAGATCTTCATCCTGCGGCAACGCTTGTTGTCCGGGAACTAAACGAGTGTCATCAAGTGCGCTTGGAACAATGTCGCCAACGCCAACATCACCCGGCAAAATTCTGTCGCGATATGGAATCCATTCTGGTGCACGTAATGCATCTGGACCCGGAAGAACTACTACATCGCAAATTGTTGGTTGTGAATCTTCATCAACTTTTGCAATGGTGATGCACCAACGCCAACCTTTATACCCTGCAAGGTTAGCTTCAAATAAATAAGTGGCAACACGGTTGTCATCATCAAAATCAACTGAAACAAATCCGCCCACTTGATCTTTCTTTTCTGCCTGCTCTAGCGCAGCGTTTCGGGCAAGATCCTTTGCATCAAAAGCAACAACGGTGCTTGTTGATGTTGTCTCTTTTTGAGCAGCTGCCTTCTTAGGAGCTTTCTCTTTTTTAGAGATCAGTGATTTCTTTGCCATGGTCTAAGGGTAAAGCAGAACGCCGCCCCCGCGTTAATCGAGGACGGCGTTACGCGTACTAGTTAGCTTTTTACTGGATAAGCGGGACTTAGAAGTCCATATCTCCGCCACCTTGTGGGGCAGCAGCAGCCTTCTCCGGCTTATCTGCAATAACTGCCTCTGTTGTAATAAACAGTGCAGCAATTGATGCAGCATTTTGTAGTGCAGAACGTGTGACCTTTGCTGGATCAATAATTCCGGCCTTGATCATGTCTACATATTCACCTGTTGCAGCATTTAAACCTTGTCCTGCAGGAAGATGACGAACCTTTTCTACAACAACTCCACCTTCAAGACCTGCGTTAACTGCAATCTGCTTAATTGGAGCTTCGATTGCATATTCAACAATCTTTGCACCAGTTGCTTCATCGCCAGTTAAACCGGTTAGGCGCTTGAACACTGCAGCACCTGCTTGTAGAAGTGCAACGCCACCACCGGCAACGATTCCTTCTTCTACGGCAGCCTTTGCATTGCGAACTGCATCTTCAATGCGGTGCTTGCGCTCCTTGAGTTCTACCTCAGTTGCAGCACCAGCCTTGATAACAGCTACGCCACCAGCAAGCTTTGCAAGACGCTCTTGCAACTTCTCGCGGTCGTAATCTGAATCAGATGCTTCAATTTCATTACGGATCTGCTGAACACGACCCTTGATCTGAGCATCATCGCCAGCGCCTTCAACGATTGTTGTCTCTTCCTTGCTGATAACAACCTTGCGAGCGCGACCCAATAGGTCCATCTCTGCTGCATCTAGACGAAGACCAACTTCTTCTGAAATAACTGTTGCACCTGTAAGGATTGCAATGTCCTGAAGCATCGCCTTGCGACGGTCTCCAAAGCCAGGTGCCTTAACAGCTGCTGAACGGAAAGTTCCACGAATCTTGTTTACAACTAGTGTTGCAAGCGCTTCGCCTTCAACATCTTCAGCAATGATCACTAGTGGCTTACCTGATTGCATAACCTTTTCTAGAATTGGAACTAAGTCCTTGATATTTGCAATCTTTGAGTTAACGATCAAAACGTAAGCATCTTCTAGAACAACTTCCATGCGATCCTGATCAGTTACAAAGTATGGAGAGATGTAACCTTTATCAAAGCGCATACCTTCAGTTAGCTCTAGCTCTAGCCCAAATGTATTTGACTCTTCAACGGTAATTACGCCTTCTTTGCCAACCTTGTCCATCGCTTCAGCGATCATTTCGCCGATGGTTGCATCTGCTGCAGAGATAGATGCAGTTGCTGCGATCTGCTCCTTCGAGTCAACCGCCTTTGCCATTGAGAGAAGCTCGGCAACGATTTCGGCAACAGCCTTTTCAATTCCGCGCTTTAGCGCCATTGGGTTTGATCCGGCAGCAACGTTACGTAGACCTTCACGTACTAGTGCTTGGGCTAGAACAGTTGCAGTTGTTGTTCCGTCACCGGCAACATCATCCGTCTTCTTAGCAACTTCCTTAACTAGCTCTGCGCCGATCTTTTCCCATGGATCATCAAGTTCAATTTCTTTTGCAATGGAAACGCCATCATTAGTAATTGTTGGGGCGCCCCACTTCTTCTCGAGAACGACGTTACGTCCGCGAGGTCCAAGGGTTACCTTGACCGCATCAGCCAAGATATTCATGCCGCGCTCTAAACCGCGACGTGCTTCTTCATTAAAGGCAATCTGCTTTGCCATGAGTTGTGCTCCTTGTGTTAGTACTTCGTTAGGCGGGGCGCTTTATCACTCGCACCCCGAGAGTGCTAACGCCAAATCTAGAGCCTTTATTTCCGAGGCGCAAAACGAGGTGGTTGAAGAGGGAACTAGCGGGCTACACGTGTAGCCATACGGGCCTCACGCAGGCGGCGAAGGCGCTTAACTAGCATTGGTGAGGCAGCTAGAGCGTCATCGCGGTCGATCAAATCATTTAATAGTTGGTAGTAACGAGGGGCGTTCAGATCAAAGAGCTCCTTGATTGCAGCCTCTTTTGCGCCGGCATAACGCCACCAATTGCCTTCAAAATCCAGGATACGAACTTCGAGGTCGCTCAGGCCAGTGTTGATCGCTGACTCTTCTTGTGCGGACATGGGGGAAATCTTATGACAGGGTTGTTAAAAAGTGTGGGATTTAAGGGTTGTGAAGTTAGGCATTAATCCTGGCCTTCTTAACGATATTTCTAATCATCGTTGGAAAAACAAACATGTGCAGTGGAGAAATTGCATACCAGTACAACTGCCCACCTAATCCACGTGGATTAAAAATTGCTTCCTGAACAATTTTGGTCTTTCCGTTTTCACGTGTGACGGTAAATTCAAGCCACGCTTTTCCGGGCAAAACCATTTCGGCATACAGTTTTAATCTGCGACCTGGCTCAAGTTCTTCAACTCGCCAAAAATCTAAACTTTCGCCAACTCGCAAGAAATCTGGATCACGACGTCCACGACGCAAACCAACGCCGCCAACTAAGAAGCGATCCAATACACCTCGCGCCCACCATAAGAAATCTGAACCAAACCAACCATTGTCGCCACCGATGCGTTCGACTTGTCGCCAAACATTTTCTGCTGGGACGTCGGTAATTTTTTCACGACGATCACGTAAAACCATTTCCCCAGCCCAATCAGGATCGCCTTGAGCTTTTTGCCATGGCGCAGTCGGCATCGTTGCATCAGACCAACGTGTTTCAACGTTATGAGTAGTGATCTTGGAAAGTGCTAGCTGAATTGCGTTTTCTACATCAATTAAACCTTCGGTAGGTTTTGGAATAAGTGCATCAATACTTTTTGCAGGATCTGCCACAACTTCGCTGATTAGCGAACCAACTAGTGGCCGTGCAAGTGCGGTTGGCACTGGTGTTACTAAACCAATCCACAAACTAGACAGTCCGGGGGTAAGAACGGGAACCCGAATAATCCAACGCTTTTTTAACCCAGATAACTTTGCAAATTTTTGCATCATGTCGGCATATGACAAGACTTCGGGACCACCAATATCAAAGACTTTATTTACTGGCTTTTCTAAGTGTGCAGCACTCTTTAGGTAGTACAAAACATCACGAATCGCGATTGGATGCGTCTTATTCATTACCCATTTCGGCGTCGTCATAATTGGCAGGCGATGCGTTAAGTGACGCAACATTTCAAAACTTGCAGAACCTGAACCAATAATGATTCCTGCCCGCAGTTCTAGAACAGCAACAGATGTGGTGGCAAGTGATGCACCGGTCATCGCACGGGATGCCAGGTGCTTACTGATGTTCACATCGTTTGCGATTCCACCTAAGTAAATGATTTGGGATACACCAGCTAGTTCGGCAGCTTTTGCAAAGTTACGCGCCATTTCACTTTCGATTTCATCAAAGTGAGGGCCTAAATTGATCGAGTGCAATAAGTAAAAAGCTGTATGAATTCCTTCAAGGGCTCGTTGTAAATCAACGAAGTTTTCAGCGCTTCCCTCGCATATTTCAACCAGCGGTGCCCACGGCTGACCCATGATTTTGTTCTTATCGCGGACCAAGATACGAACATCTTCTTTATCGTCAACAAATGCGCGGACTAAACGTCCACCAACGTAGCCAGATGCTCCTGTGACCAAATACTTGCGTGCTCCGTTGTGCGGGTTCATGCTGGCAAGCCTAGACTTATCTCATGCAAAAGACATCTCAAAAACCCCGCGTAGTAATTTTGGGTGCCGGTTTTGGCGGACTAACTGCTGCCCGCAAGATGGCTGGCTTTGCCGATGTCACTGTGGTTGATCGCCACAACTTCCAAACCTTTTTGCCTTTGTTGTACCAAGTGTCAACCGCCGGATTAGCTGCAGATCACGTTGCTCACCCAGTACGTGGTGCGTTGCGCAAAACTGGAATTCAATTTCGAATGGGAACACCAATATCTGTTGATCACAAGAACAAAAATGTGAAGTTAGACAGCAGTGAAGTTTTAGATTTTGATTATTTAGTCGTCGCTCTGGGTTCTGCAACTGCTGATTTTGGTATTCCGGGAGTAACCGAGCACGCCTTAGGAATGAAGAGTGTTCATGAAGCGCTAATGATTCGCGCCGAAGTTTTGCGACGTTTTGAAGATTTGTGCCGTTTTCAAGATGACACCATGTTTTCAATTTCAGTTGTTGGTGGCGGACCAACTGGTGTTGAAATGGCCGGAGCTTTTGCCGAACTTGTACGCGGTCCCCTTAAGCATGATCAAGCAAATGCAGCCGCACATATCAAAATTAATTTGATCGAAGCCGGTCCCCGAATCCTGCCGATGTTTTCCGAAAAGCTTTCTGCCCGCGGCAAAAAAGATCTTGAAAAACTTGGCGTGACAGTGCACCTAAACACCGCCGTTAAAGAGATCAAGCCACGCATGATTGAAGTCAGCGATGGAAGCAAGATCCCTTCTGAAGTAACAATCTGGGCAGCCGGTGTTAAAGGCGAGCCAACAGCTGCAAAATTAAATTTGCCACTGATCAATACCCGCATTGATGTCGAAAACACTTTGCAAGTTAAGAATTACCCTCACATCTTTGCAATCGGAGATATCGCTGGTTTTGTTGGAGAAAATGGCCGCATGTTGCCGATGGTTGCACCAGTTGCCTTGCAGCAAGGTCGACATGTTGCACAACAAATTAAGAAAATTGCAGCAGGCCAAGAATTAAAGCCATTTAAGTACCTTGATAAAGGTTCCATGGCAACTATTGGTCGCCACAAGGCAATCGTCGAAGTCAAAAGCCTGCGCATGACTGGAATTCCAGCTTGGTATGCCTGGTTGTGGTTACACCTGTTTTATCTATTAGGTGGACGCAACAAGATCGGCACTATGGCTGACTGGACCTATAACTATTTAACTTTTGATCGCGGCAACCGTCACATTATGGATTCACAGTAGTGCCCGAATATTTAAAGGTCGATGGGCATGATCTGTACTGCTACGAATGGGAAAACGATGGCGAAGCAGTTGTTTTACTCCATGGTGGTTTAAGCCAAACAGCACATTGGGCTGCAAGCATTGTTCCAGACTTAGAGGATTACCACGTCTTTGCTTACGATCGTTCATCTCATGGCTTTACCTCATATCGCCAAGAGAGCATCAATTTTGATTACCAGGTTCGTGAAGCAATTGCATATTTGGAAACTGTTGTAAAAGAGCCAGTTCACATCATTGGCTGGAGTGATGGTGGAATTATTGGATTGTTTATTGCAATTCAACGGCCAGATCTAGTCAAATCCCTGGTTGCTATTGGTGCTAACTATCATTTCAAGGGCACTGTTGATACTTTTGAGATGGGTCCAATTAGTGATGAAGATCGTGCTGAATATGCGATTTATTCATCTGATACTCCAGAAACAATGGATCGAATCTACGAGCACTTCAAGCAGATGTGGCTCAGTGAGCCAGATATTCCTGTCGCAGATCTTCAAAAGATTCAGTGCCCTGTACTGGTTATGGCAGGTGACGATGATGTTATTCGTCATCAACATACAATCGATTTGTTTGAGGCCTTGCCTCTTGGTCAGTTAGCGATTGTTCCGGGAACTTCGCATATCTTGCCTAAGGAAAAGCCAGGGTTAGTTAACTTGATAATTACAGAGTTTCTTGAGGATTTAAGCTATCCAGTAACGAAAATGCCAATGCGTAGAACAAATCCAGTTAGCAATCAACCGGAGTAATTTTTCCTGTCGTTACATCGTAAATCGCTCCACCAACAACCACGCCTTTACTTAAAAATGGAAAAGCGCGAATTCTGTTTACATCGGTAGCAAGGGCTGCCTCTTGATCCTTTACCGTTCTAAATTCAAGGCTTCGGGTATCAACACCAAATTCGCTTTGAATATGTGCGTGAATATCTTCTTCTTCAGCAGATGCCATTCGGCAGTTGGTATGTGGCATTACCAAAATCTTCTTCACACCTAATAGATATGTAGCTAGAACCAAGGTGCGCAAAACATCCTCAGTTACACGAGCACCTGCGTTACGAAGAATCTTCGCATCACCAGATTGCATTCCCATTACAGATAATGGATTGATACGTGAATCCATGCAGGTAACAATTGCTAAACCTTTTTGAGCAACGCCCGTTAAACCTGAGTATTTAAAGGTTTTGATGTACTCATCATTGGCAGCTAGTTCTGAAGAAAATGAATCATGAGGAAATGAGTTGTTTGCCATCTTTACTCCCCTCGTGGAAAGGTCGTACTGGAGCCCCCCGTCAGGATTGAACTGACGACCTGCGCATTACAAGTGCGCTGCTCTACCACTGAGCTAGAGAGGCCTGCTCTTCGAGTCACCCCGAATACAGCAGCCGCAATTATGGCAGGCATAGGCCAAAACTTAAAATCCAAAGGATTTGGGGCTCTCAGCGATAGGTTGGCGCAATGCGATTGGGTGTTCTAGATGTTGGGTCAAATACGATCCATCTTCAAGTCATGGATGCCCACCCAGGAGCGCGTCCAGAGCCAGCTACAAATTACAAGGTAGAGCTTCGGTTGACCGATTATCTAAATGCGGCTGGTGAGATTTCTTCAACTGGAATCGCTCTGCTGAATTCAGCCATATCCGAAGCGGTAACTCATGCAAATGAAAACTCAACCGATGAAATTTTGGCTTTTGCGACTTCGGCCTTACGTGAGGCGATAAATGGCAATCAAATAATTTCAGATATAAATAATAAATTTGAAATTGATTTGCAAGTTCTAGATGGCAATGACGAAGCATCGATGACATTTTTAGCGGTGCGTCGATGGTTAGGGTGGTCAGCTGGAAAGTTATTGGTACTAGATATTGGCGGTGGATCTTTAGAAATTGCCAGCGGAGTTAATGAGTTACCAGAAGCAACACTTTCATTACCGCTAGGTGCAGCCCGATCTACCCGAGAATTTTTGGGCCCAGACCCTTACAACCTCAAAAGTATTAAAGCGTTGCAAAAACATGCTGAAGAAGTTTTAAAAAATTCGATTCCAGAAGTTTTGAGATCCCACGATGCTAATCACTTTGTTGGAACAAGTAAAACATTTCGAACTTTGGCCAGAATCTGTGCGCATTGGTATGGCGACAACCCTAAGTTCTTAGAACGAAAATCTTTAGAAACCGCAGTGACAAAGTTAATTGCGATGGATAACAAGTCCCGCAATGAATTACCAGGTGTGTCGGCAAACCGTGCTCAACAAATTGTTGCCGGAGCAATTGTTGCTTTGGCTGTAATGGATCGCTTAGATGTTGATGAGGTCGAGATTTGCCCATGGGCCCTGCGCGAAGGAATTGTTTTGCGCCGTTTAGATTGGCTAAAGGACTAGCTTTCTGGCGCAGACATCCAGTCGATCGCAAGAATTTCGCCATCTCGGTGATGCAAAATCCATGATTCTCCTGGCAAGAGACCATGATCTAACTGTTTAAAACTCTTTTTACCAATCAATTTGGCAACAATCCCGGGTAGCACTGGATTGTGACCGCAAACAATTGCTCGGGCTTCACTTTCAATGATTTCTTCTACGACTTTGATCGCTGGCTTCTTATCTATTTCAAAAGCATACTCGCTCAACTGACTCCAATAAATGGTGTCTTTACTGAGCGAACGGGCCATAGGCGCAACAGTTTCGTAACAACGCACCGCATCAGAGGTATGAATCTCTGTGATCCCATATGGCAAATACGTACTTAACATTCGCTTTGCTTGTGATTGTCCAAGTTGGGCTAAAGGTCGATCGCCATCATCGCCTTCCCATTCTTCGCGCGCAATAGCTTTTCCGTGACGGAGCAAAATAAGCGGAATAGTGTCAACGCCAAACTTTTCGAAATTCTTAAGAACTTCTTGATCACCTTCGCGTGATAGTTTTGAATAAGCATCGCTGACAGTTACCCAAATCAATTGATCAACTTCAGATGCATCAAGTGCTCCAGTTGATTCACCGATAGCTTGGGCCGACCAGTAGCGAACCGTCTTTAAGGATTCACCAACTTGGTATTCGACCTTGCACAGTTCCGGCCCGAAGACAGTTTCAAATCCAGTCTCTTCAAAAACTTCGCGAAAGGCACAACTGATTTCAGTTTCACCTTGTTCAACTTTGCCTTTAGGAAAAGACCAATCGTCATAACGGGGACGATGGATAAGGGCTACCTGAATTAATTCATCACTGAGTCGACGCCAAAGCACCGCACCTGCAGCTTTAATTACATCCATTTACCGATCCTTTGCATAGTGATCAATAAGCACTGAATGTGCGTTAGCCAATCCCTTTTTCTTATTGCGAGTCCAGGTGGTTTCTTCAAGCTCCCACGAAGCTGTTTCTTCAGATAAACCAAGATCCAATAGGGCCTGCAGGCGGGTTACATGTTCTTTTCGTTGGATCAGCACAAGACTTTCTACGCGACGATCAAGATTTCTTCCCATCAAATCTGCGCTACCGATCCAGTACTCATCCTGCCCGCCATTGATGAAATGGTAAATGCGAGAGTGTTCAAGGAAGCGACCAAGAATTGATTTGACCGTTATGTTTTCAGACAAACCCTTGATGCCTGGTTGGACCGCACAGATTCCACGAATTAACAGTTCAATTTTCACGCCAGCTTGTGAAGCTTCATACAGCTTTGCCACAAAGCCTTCATCCAAAATTGAATTTAGTTTAAATTGAATTCCGGCTGGACGAGAATTTTTGGCATGCTCAATTTCACGGTCGATTTTTTCAATTAATCCTGATCGTAAAGTTCGAGGTGCGACCAAAAGTCTGGAATACGTTGATTGTGGCGCGAAACCAGATAACTGATTAAAGAGTCGAGTTAAATCTTCAGTTAGTTCGACATCTGCACTGAGCAAACCTAAGTCTTCGTAAAGCCGCGCAGTCTTTGGATTGTAATTTCCGGTACCAATGTGGCAGTAACGTCGGATCCCTTGTGGTTCATCACGTACAACCAGGGAAAGTTTTGCGTGTGTCTTAAGACCCATTAATCCATACACAACATGCACGCCAGCAGCTTCAAGCTTGCGCGCCCAACGCACATTTGCTTGCTCATCAAAACGTGCTCGAATTTCAACAACTGCAACTACTTGCTTACCTGCCTCGGCCGCTTCGATCAGTGCTTCGATGATTGGTGAATCACCAGAAGTTCTATACAAGGTTTGCTTAATTGCCAACACTGACGGATCTTGCGCCGCATTTTGCAGAAAGTGCACTACTGATGAAGTAAAGGATTCATACGGGTGGTGCAACAAAATTTCACCTTGGCGAATAGCCGCGAAAAACATGTCTAAATCGCCGCTTTCAACCTCGGAAAGTGCCTGGGCAGTGCGTGATCTAAAAGATTCAAACTTTAACTTAGGAAAATCTAGATCGGCGATCTTGTGCAGCGAAGTTAAATTAAGTGGTGCTTGAACATGAAAAATGTTCTCTTGGCCAATACCAAGTTCTCGGCCTAATTGCGCAACTAGTTTTTCATCAACGCCAGCTTCGATTTCTAGACGAACTGGCGGACCAAAACGTCGGCGCAAGAGCTCTTGCTCTAGCGTGACCAATAAATCTTCGGTTTCTTCATCTTCAAGTTCAATATCTTGATTACGAGTAACGCGGAAGGTGTAGTGATCCTCGATTGTCATTCCTGGAAATAGATCCTGTAAATGGATTGCGATCAGATCTTCAAGCGGCAAGAATCGAGTTGAACCCATTTTCGCTGTTGCAATAAAGCGTGGTAATACTTCTGGAACCTTTACGCGCGCAAAAAATTCTTCATTGGTCGCTGGATTTTTGACGACGACCGCTAAGTTCAGTGACAAGCCTGAGATATACGGAAATGGGTGGGTTGGGTCAACGGCTAAGGGAGTAAGCACAGGAAAGATGCGATCCTGAAAAAGCTTGGCGGTATAGATTCTTTCGGTCTCGTCTAAATCTTGCCAGGTGACAAATTCGATTCCATGTTTTTTGAGCGCGGGCAGAATGCTGGACTGAAGAGTTTCGGTTTGTCGGGAAACCAGTTCATTGACTTTGGTTGAAATCAGACTCAACAGTTCTAGTGGGCGATGGCCCGCGACATTTTGGGCGGTCACATTGTTTTCAATTTTGCTCATCAAAGTTGCAACACGAACCATAAAGAATTCATCCAGATTAGAAGATGCGATTGCCAAGAATCTAAGTCGTTCCAGAACAGGAATCGACTCATCCTCGGCTAGTTCTAGAACCCGTTGGTCGAAGGAGAGCCAGCTGATCTCGCGATCGGTTAGGTGCTCCATACTCATGCGCAAATTCTCCCCTGTTTGAGTGAACAACAGGTAATCGGAGAAAAGACAAAGGTTAAATCCACCCTGAGTATTCACGCTTGGCACGTGTGTGTAAACGGGAATTTCCTGAGAGACTGCCCCTGTGATTAGCAACTATTGGATGAGTCCCGAGACCACTTCTGTTAACCGTTTGCCGATGCTCAATATTGAGCACTTTGAGCAGATCTCATTAGATGGAACTTGGCGCTTCCAGTTGTTACATAAGCCAACTGAAAAGTTAGGCAAGCGTTGGGCATCGATCCCGGTTCCGGGTTTATGGACGATGCAAGAGCCATCAGATGTTTTCTTTGATAAGCCAATTTACACAAATGTGCAAATGCCATTTCCTGAGCAGCCTCCATTTGTTCCCGAAGAAAATCCAACAGGTGTGTATGAAAGAGATTTCGATTTACCAAAGAGCTGGTCGGGCAAGCGCATCGTTTTGCAACTGGGAGGCTATGAATCAGTTGCTTTGATCTACATCAATGGTGTTGAAGTGGGATTGACTAAGGATTCTCGTCTTGCTGCAGAATTTGATGTCACCAAGTTTGTTAAGAGTGGCAACAACGTTGTCCGTATCGATGTTACGAAGTGGTCTGATGCAACCTTTATTGAGGACCAAGACCAATGGTGGCATGGTGGAATCACTCGTTCGGTAAAGCTGTATGCAACTAACAAAGTCTTTATTGAAACCTTTGCAGCAACCGCTGGCCTTGAAAAAGACTTGTCAACTGGAACGCTAAGTGTTCGCGCACAGGTTTCAGCTATTGATAATGAGCCAACTGATGGTTACTCATTACATTTGAGCGTCCGCGAACTTGCCAAGCAAAAGAGTGCGGTTCTTTCTCACACTCTAAAAACTTTTGTGCCACCAATTTGGACAGAAACACCTGAAGAAGTTGCTATCGCCGCCCGCGATTTCTTTCATGCAAAGTTCTGGAACGGAAATCTTCCTAAGTCAGCTCAACAAGCGGTTTCAATCATGGAGCCACCACCACAAGGCCAAGTTAAATTAAGCACCAAAATAGCAAAAATCAAGGCTTGGTCGGCGGAAGAGCCTAATTTGTACACCTTAGATATCGAACTGCGTAACCCCGAAGGTGCTGTAATCGAGGTTTCTCAGCAGCGAATTGGTTTCCGTTCGATTGTTATTAAGGGTCAAGATTTCTTAGTTAATGGTCAGCCAATCATTTTCTACGGAATCAACCGACATGATTTTAATAGATTTACTGGTCGCGCACTTACCCGAGATGACATGCGCCAAGATTTACTCGAACTTAAGCGTTGGAACTTCAACGCGGTACGTACTTCGCATTATCCAAATGATGCAGCTTTTCTTGATCTATGCGACGAACTTGGTTTTTATGTCGTTGGTG